>JACMJI010000283.1 GCA_014380705.1 Gorillibacterium sp.
AGGGAGAAGGCTATCCAGATGGAATGTGCATCGACGAAGAGGGGATGCTGTGGGTTGCCCATTGGGGAGGTTGGAAGGTTTCCCGTTTTAACCCGGTTACAGGGGAACGAATTGCTGAAATTTCAGTCCCTGCTGCTCAAGTTACCTCCTGTGCCTTCGGCGGGGAGAATTTAGACGAGTTGTACATCACAACTGCTCGGACAGGTCTCTCGCAGGAAGAGCTAGACAAACAACCAGCAGCAGGCGGGTTGTTTCGAGTGAAGCCCGGAGTTCGGGGTACGCACATCCCTCCCTACGGTGGTTAGACCAGACATAGGAAAGTACTTTAATAAAGCGGAAATTGAAAGGATGTAAGATCAATGGCTTTCATTCAATGTGATTTTTTCTCAGATACTCTCGGACTTAGTACTTCAATGTATGTTATCCTTCCGCAAAAATCAGTGGGCCAGATTGGCATGGAATCATCGGGAGGCAAGGAATTATATCCGACGCTTTATCTGCTCCATGGTCTGTCAGACGACCATACCATTTGGTTGCGGCGAACATCCATTGAACGCTACGTCGCTTCCCTAGGGATAGCAGTAGTCATGCCAGCAGTTAATCGCAGTTTCTATGCGGATATGGAGCATGGGCTCAACTATTGGTCATTCGTAAGTGAGGAGCTTCCAGCCATTGCTCAGTCTTTCTTTCCGCTCTCCACTGCCAGAGAAGATAATTTTGTGGCGGGTCTTTCCATGGGAGGGTATGGTGCCTTTAAACTTGCTTTATCCAAACCTGATCGTTATGCAGCAGCAGCCAGTCTCTCAGGTGCCCTGGATGTCGACTCATTTTCCACGAGACATGGTGAGGGAAATGAATTCCAGTCTATTTTTGGAACAGAGGATAAACTGAATAGTGAAAGCAATAACTTATTTCTTTTGGCTGATAAAGTAGCTGCTAGCTCAGGACCTAAACCACTTTTATATCAATGCTGTGGTACGGAAGATTTCCTCTATGACGATAATCAGCGGTTTTTGGAGCATGCGAAGCAGTTAAAGCTCGATCTCATATACGAAGAAGAACCAGGGGAGCATGAATGGGGCTACTGGGATCGGAAAATCCAGCGTGTTCTCGAATGGTTGCCACTCCAGGGTTAACCCTGGTTTCTCTGAACCGCTGTAAATTATTGTCTGGTTTGGTCAGGATGCTTATTTAGTCAGGTAATATAAAAACCTTCATCCCAAGCTTACTGTAGGGGACGAAGGTTTGTTTTCACTCTATCAGAAAGACTTACCAAGTTATTCAGCAGGTACCGGGTTTGCCAGCTGAGCTTCTAAAACCTCTCTAGCACGAAAAGCCATGATGGCGGCTTCTGCGCGTGTAATTGCTTTTTTAGGCTCAAATTTAGTATCAGCACCCAGAATGTTTACCTTGTAAAAAAGTGATCTTTGAATACCGCCTTGGTAGATGGGATCAATGTCGGCTTCGTCAGCAATCGGTTGGGGACTCAGTTTAACCATCGGGAAGTTTCCCGCTTTCTCTAAGCCCTGCATCAAGTAAGCTGTGAACTGCTCTCTCGTAAGCGGTGCTGCTGGGTTAAGGTCTGCCGGAAGCTGGACATCATTGTAATGAGCATTTATGAATGCCTCGGAGTACCAGACATCATCCTTTACGTTTTTGAAAATTTCACTAGCTACTGGCGCCTTTATGAAACTAATCGCGGCCAAGCTAAGCTGCAACGTATTCGTAATCATAGATGTACCTTCAGCGGTGGTTAGAATCTGCTCCGGGCGGAACTCCAAGACATTGTAGCCAGCAACAAAACCCCGCTCCTGCAAGCTTTGAATCTCCTTCTTAGCGGTACTATTGGCAATATCGGAGAAGGTAGGAGTGGCGGCCAAGGCTTGACCGGCAATAGATAGAGCGAGCAGAGTTGCCGCCGATACAAGAACCAGTTTACGTGTCGTTTTCATTTGTGGACTCCTCATTTCTGGTTAGTATAGGTTGTGCTTACACTTTTCAAACGAGTGATTTAAAGAAAAGGTTGCAGCTGGGGTGCACAAGTCTACAGCTTGAAGTTTGTAAAAGGTTGTCTTGGCTTATTCGCCAATATGATATAATTGATCACACTGTTTTTCCAGTTGTTCCAAGAGTTGATTTTTAGTGGAGGGAAGCTATGATGATCGAGCCTGTATTTCATCAGTTGAAGCTTGCAATTGATTCTTTAATTATGTTGTGTGACATTTTGACTGAAGAGGATTTAGAGTATTTTTCGGAGGAGCAATCGCGCACGATTCGAGAGCAGCTTGTCCACCTTTCGTTAATCTGTTTGGCCGATCTGTATATTGCTCAGGAAGCAAGTCAGCAGGAAATGGATGCGTTTTATGCAAGTGATTATATCCAGACCTTAACAGAGATCAAAGAATCTTTGCGGTCAACCTATTCTGCTCTCTATTGCGAATACGCTTCCTATACACCCGAGCAACTGATGGAACAAAAAACCTCTTATTGGGGAGTTACTTATTCCCGATTTGGTTGGCTTATAGAGATATTTGGACATTTCTATCACCATCGCGGGCAGGTTCAGGCTCAATTATCAGCAAAAGGCATCGCGATGCAGGGAATCACCTGGTTCGAATAGCCCAAAAATATCCTCTCTATGCTTACTCGTAACCCCAATACTTTACGAGGTTATTGGAGTATCAACATAAAGAGGATCTTATTACGATACAGAAGCTATTTTAGAATGGACTTAACGCTTTTTTACAGCAACTAACAAGACTTTTTGACCTGGGTGGAGGACGATAATAACTGGTTTCTTATGCTTTCTCCGATACCATGGACGAGTGGACATTTGGATAACCTCCTTATTATGGATCTGCTATCACTTTATTCATCTTGTCGTTCAATAGTTTGGGTATAATCAATAGGAGGTTTAGCTATTTCTTTCATAGTATTTTTTCAGCTTATGAAGAATGACTTTTCTCTCATCAATGAGTTCTCCATCGATCTGCGGGAGCGTTGGGCAGATCTTCTGCCCTTTATATTGTTTAGCCAAAGTAATAGATATAGCTAATCCCGTTCCAGCATGGACAACAAAAAAATGGACATCCCCTTAAATAGAGGACGTCCATTATGTGATGCTAATTAAGATGCGGCCTTTACCTTAAAACCCATTCTCACGGAAAAAGTCAAGGCTGATTTTTGCACTTTCCAAAGAGGAGTTAGCGAATTCTTCTTGCTCCACAATGAAGTAACGAATGCCAGCCGCTTCGGCAACAGGAAGCACGCTTTTCAGGTCAACTACGCCTTTGCCAATTTCCGTATCGCGAGTACCTTGGCCAAAATCTTTAAAGTGCGCCAATGGAACACGACCAGCGTAACGATTGATATAATCGACAGGCGTCTGGCCACCCATGTGCACCCAGCCCAAGTCAAATTCAGCAACCAGCAGCTCAGCAGGTACCAGCTCCAACAAGTGATCGATTACGGCCTTGCCCTCAACCAGCTTAAATTCAAAATCATGGTTGTGGTAGCCATAGGTTAATCCAGCAGCTGTAACCTGTTTCCCGGCTGTCTCCAAGATATGGGCGAGCTTGCGTACGTCTTCCATTGTCGGTGTTTCCGGCAAAGGAGCATACGGTGTAATGATGTAGGAAAGACCCAACTCTTTAGCATATTCAATCTCTTTGGCAAGATCAGATTCCAGCTTGTCTGGTTCATAGAAGTTCAAACCCACGTGGGCAGAAGGGGATTCCAAACCAACTTCATTAAGCAAGGCTTTAAGCTCCTTTGCTGGCGTACCGAAGTATCCGGCAAACTCGACAGCTTTGTAGCCCATTTCTGCTACCTTACGAATGGTTCCTAGAAAATCATTTTGCGTCAAATCACGCAGTGTGTATAACTGCAAACCGATCACGGGCTTTACCAACTTGATTCATCCTCTCTAATGTGACTCTCATCCCAATTATACGGGCAAATTTCACCAATACCATGCCGCATTTTGTGGTTTTCTTATCTTGTTTTGACAATCGGGGGATTTCTAGCCCTCAGACCTTAGATTTCCCTAGGTGAAATAAAAAATGACAACCGATTCCCCGTTCTCACGTATATAAATTATCGCTGTAAAGAATCAAGTGGCATAAGCCACTAGATTTCGTTGTTAATCGCGGATAGGCAAATATTACGAGGAGGTGAGAATAGACTTATGGATTTCAACTTTGGTGGAGCACCAATTATTTTTCTTATTGTTTTTGGTGTTTTCTTTACTGCAATTGTTGGTGTTATCCTATTTGCAATCATTAAAGGATTGATGACTTGGTCTAAAAACAATACTGCGGAGCTGCGGAGAGTAACCGCCAAGGTCATCGCCAAAAGAGTGAGTGTGAGTGGGGGTTCGGGAGATTCTAGTGCAACGACACATTATTACATGACGTTTGAGCTAGATACAAGGGAGCGCTTGGAGTTTCATGTGCATGATCAGGTCTATGGGCTGAATGTTGAGGGAGATTTAGGAACCTTGATGTTCCAAGGCTCACGCTTTAAGTCATTTGACCGATCGAACTGAAAAAAAGCCTTTGGGGGTTAAGAAAATGGCAACGATTGTTCTTCACAAACCGAGTGGGGTTCATTATGTTATGGTTGGAACGGGTTATGGAGCATATAAAGCACTGCGACCGAGCTTTTTAGGCGGTGCCCTATTTCCACATGAAGAATCGGATGAAATTCCGGTTGCAGCCGTTTGTGATGAGCATGGAAATTTGCAATGGTATCTCACGGACGATCTACAGGTGGTCGAGATTGACGGAGCACCAATCTCACGGGTTTTTGCACGAATTAGGCAAACCCAAAAACGGGAGATAGAGGCATCCGTCACCTTGGAGACTTGTCCTGCCTGCGGCTCAAAGGTTAGGTCATCCCAGAAGGAATGCCCTTCATGTGGACTTACCCTCATACTCGACGAAATGACCGATGGAGAAGAAACGATGGAATGAAGGCGTGAGGCAGTACATAATTATTTCGATGTGTAACCTTTCAGGACTGCAGAAAAAGTGTAAACGTTCGGAAGGGGACGTGTGAGAGAATGGATTTTGGCATGATGCTTATTTTTTCTATAACTGCGCCTATCGTTGCGTTGATTGTCCTGATCGTGACCAAGCTTATTAGAAACAAAGAAATTCCAAATAGCAACTATACTCCTTTTGATCAGATTATGGGACAAACCCCAAGTGCCTTTCATGAGGAAAAGAAAGAGCTTGAGGAGCAAGAGGATAAAGGCGACGATAAGGATAAGGGTAAAGGCAGCCGATAAAACCTCACTGAAAGATAAACAACCAGTCGCGCTTGGCGTTTGTGAAATCCTGTATTTTTACAGGATTTTTTTTGTGTCACACGCGTTAGTGACCAAATGTGTATGATTTATCGACCAGAATCCCTCTCCCCCTGGTCCAGGCAAATCCAATCAAGAATCTATAGATGTGGCG
>JACMJI010000284.1 GCA_014380705.1 Gorillibacterium sp.
ACTTGATATGGTCATTCACTCATCACAGTTGGGGGGCATAAGATAATTTAACGATAACGGCAAAAAAAGGGTGTGACAGCATGCTTAATGGAACTCGGGTTACCATGATTGGAGGCGATGCCAGGCAACTGGTTGTAATTCGCAAGCTCGCCCAATTGGGCGCATCCATACAAATCATTGGTTTTGATAATTGGGAATGCCACATCGATGGGGTCCGTAAAGTCAATCTTTCTCCAGAGTCTGTAGTTTCTTCTGATGCCATTTTACTTCCAGCGGTTGGCACAAATGATGAAGGATTTATCGAATCCAGTTACTCCACTAATACCTTCCACTTCTCCGATGACATAATCAAAGCAATCCCTGCTCATGCTCAGATCATTACTGGAATGGCTAAACCCTATTTGAAGAAAAAATGTTTAGCCTACGGCATTCGTTTAGTTGAATTGTTTGAGCGGGATGATGTGGCTATTCTGAATTCTATTCCTACTGCTGAAGGCGCTCTGCTTATGGCGATTCAGAACACCGATTATACGATCCATGGCTCAAACTGCCTGGTTCTCGGCATTGGACGCACAGGACTTACAATGGCTCATACACTTAAGGGCCTTGGTGCCCATGTATCTGTAGGTGTTCGTAGACCAAAGCATTATGCCCGTGCATGCGTAATGGGTTTTGATCCCTTCTACATGACGGAATTAGGGGAACGAGCGGCTCACGCAGATATTATCTTTAATACGGTACCTGTCATGGTACTGCCAGCATCAATCCTTTCAAAGTTGCCTATTCACTCATTAATAATCGACCTCGCTTCTAAGCCCGGTGGAACAGATTTTAATTATGCAGAAGCACATGGAATTAAAGCATTCCTTGCTCCCGGACTTCCTGGCATTGTTGCTCCAAAGACAGCAGGAGGGATTATCGGGGAAACCATTTGTTTGCTGCTTACGGAAAAATCCGATGAGGGAGGTGATGGAGAATGATGTGGCAAGGTAAAACAGTGGGGTTTGCGCTAACTGGCTCCCACTGTACCTTTGAAGAGGTTATGCCGCAAATAAAAAGGTTTATCGATGCCGGCGCAAATGTTGTGCCAATTGCCTCAAACACACTCATGTCCACAGATACTCGCTTCGGCACCTCCGATTCCTGGCAAAAACAGTTGAAAGAAATAACGGGAAATGATATCATTTCTACAATTGTGCAGGCAGAGCCCCTTGGGCCATCTAAACGATTTGATATCCTCGTGATTGCCCCATGTACGGGCAACACGACAAGCAAGCTGGCTAATGCGATAACAGACAGCGCCGTTTTAATGGCTGCTAAGGCCCAAATGCGAAACCTAAAGCCTTTAGTGCTTGCAATATCCACCAACGATGGTCTTGGACTCAATGCAGCGAACATCTCTAAACTGCTGATAACCAAAAACATTTACTTCGTGCCCTATGGTCAAGATGATCCTTATGCCAAACCAAATTCTTTGGTTGCGCATATGAACCTCATCCCCGAGACCTGCGAAGTTGCGCTTAAGGGGATTCAGCTTCAACCATTACTTGTAACGGGCAAAAAAACTACCACCTAAAGTTTGCTTTTTAGCCAAACTATTGGACTATAAACAAGGGAGAGTCGGATTATGGGTTCGCAAAAAACATTCAATGTAGCGATTGTCGGAATTACAGGAGCGGTCGGACAGCAAATCATCCGTCTGTTGGCAGAGCGGAATTTTCCAGTTGGAGAGCTAAAGCTTCTTGCTTCATCGCGCTCGGTTGGACTTAAGATCCGTTTTAAAGACAAGGAATTAACGGTAGAGGAAGCAAAGCCGGAAAGCTTTGAAGGCATTCACATCGCCTTTTTCAGTGCTGGCGGGGACATCAGTAAGGCACTTATTCCTGCGGCAGTAAAGGCGGGCGCTGTATGCATCGACAATACGAATGCGTTCCGCATGGACCCAGAAACCCCACTCGTCGTCCCAGAAGTTAATATCGACAAAATTAACGAACACAAAGGAATTATTGCAAACCCCAATTGCTCCACGATTCAGATGGTTACAGCGCTTAAACCATTGTATGATCGTTTTGGTATCTCTCGAATCATAGTGTCAACTTATCAAGCCGTTTCTGGTGCAGGAGCACGTGCGATCGAGGAATTGACAAAGCAATCCAAGGATATTATCGAAGGAAACGTAGTACAACCGAACATTTTACCTGTTTCATCATTGCCAGTTAAACATCAAATTGCCTTTAATGCCATTCCTCAAATTGATAAGTTTCTAGATAATGGATTTACCAACGAAGAGATGAAGATGATTCTTGAGACGAAGAAGATTATGGGGGATGACAGTTTACAGGTAACCGCTACCTGCGTGCGTATTCCGGTATATTACGGACATTCTGAATCCGTTTATGTAGAGTTAAAGAGTGATTTCGAAATGGATGAGGTTCGTGAAATTCTAGGTCATGCGCCAGGTATCGTCCTGCATGATGTTCCTGAGGAACAAAAATATCCGCTCGCTACAGATGCAGCAGGTAAGCTTGAGACATTTGTCGGTCGGGTTCGCCGCGATTTATCCAATCCGCGAGCACTTAACATGTGGATTGTTTCGGATAATTTATTGAAAGGTGCAGCATGGAATGCTGTACAAATCGGTGAATACATCGCATTAGAGGTATAAAGTAATATTGCTTGAATAACGTATGAGAAACGATTATGGTAATGTGGGAAAAGAGGGTGAATTGTGCGGGTTTTGGTGCAGAAGTTCGGAGGCACATCCGTATCGAACGCGGAAGCAAGGCAACACGTCATCCGGCATATTCGTAAAGCGCTGGATAAATCCTATAAGCTAGTTGTAGTGGTATCTGCAATGGGACGAAAAGGAGAACCCTATGCTACAGATACCTTACTTGATTTAATTTCCCAGAACGGAAATGTTCTTCCAGATAGGGAGAAAGATATGTTGATGTATTGCGGAGAAACCATCTCAGCCGTCATGCTCTGCAGTCTATTGAACGCAGAGGGGATTCCCGCTACAGTATTAAATGGGGCGCAAGCGGGTATCCTGACGAACGATCGTTTTGGCAACGCACAGATTTTATCTGTGAATCCATCAAGAATTTTTGAGATGCTGGAAGAGAATAAGGTGGTCATCGTAACGGGCTTCCAGGGTCGAACAGCTGAAGACGATTTCACCACCCTTGGTCGAGGGGGAAGCGATACGAGCGCAACTGCCCTTGGCGTTGCTCTTCGTGCAGAAATGGTTGATATCTTCACCGATGTAGATGGTATCCTTACTGCGGACCCAAAGATTGTTCATGATGCCAAGCAATTGCCGCAAATAACGTATACCGAGATTTGCAACATGGCCTATAATGGGGCCAAGGTCATTCATCCACGTGCTGTGGAGATTGCGATGCAGGCCAACATGCCTGTTCGCGTACGGTCCACCTTCTCTGATTCAGAAGGGACCTTGTTGACAAGTATTTATGATCCTCGTGATCGCTGTGGAAGCATAGGCGAACGTACAGCGACGGCTATTGCCCATGTGGCAGGCGTTACCCAAATTCAAATTATCCGCGAAGAAGGTCAAGAAGACCTTCAGCTTAAGGTCTTTCAAGCAATGGCAAAGCTTTCGATCAGCGTGGATTTTATTAACGTGTATCCCTCAGGGTTAATGTTCACTGTGACCGATCAGCTTGCGGATCAAGCATTAACCACACTTATTGATCTGGGCTACCACCCTCAAGTCCTTCGGGGATGCGCCAAAATATCGGTTATTGGAGGCGGAATCAATGGTGTGCCGGGAATTATGGCATTGATCGTTGAAGCCTTGGCTGAAAGGGATGTTTCTATTCTGCAATCAGCCGATTCCAATATAACGATTTGGGTATTGGTGAAAGGTGAAGACATGGTTAAAGCCGTTCAGTCTCTGCATAGTAAGTTTCAGTTGAATATATAACAGCTGAACCTACTCACAATGAAGTAAGGAGGAATAGCATGGACTTTGGAAGAGTTATTACAGCTATGGTAACTCCCTTTGATAATGAACTAGACGTCGATTGGGCACAATTGGAGAAGCTTGTTAACTACTTGATTATAGAGCAGAAAAGCACAAGTCTGGTCGTTTGTGGAACAACCGGCGAAACCTCGACACTTTCAGACGAAGAAAAGATTCAGCTTTTTAAGATGGTTGTTCAGCATGCCGCAGGTCGATGTAAAGTTATTGCAGGGTCTGGTAGCAATGAAACAGCTCATAGTGTGCGACTTACCAGGGAAGCGGAGCTTGTAGGTGTTGACGGTATTTTGGCTGTCACCCCTTATTATGTACGCCCTTCACAGGAAGGGCTTTACCAGCATTTTCGGGCAATTGCAGAAGTAACCACATTACCAATCATTCTATATAATATTCCTGGAAGATCAGCTGTTAACCTTGAGCCTGAGACGACGTTGCGACTAGCAGGTATACCCAATATTATTGCTAGCAAGGAAGCACATTGTGACTTCGACCATCTGACTAGGCTGATTAATGAGGCACCAGAAGGCTTCAGAATTTACTGTGGAGAAGATACGCTGACCTTACCTTTTCTTTCTATTGGCGTCTATGGTGTAATTAGTGTGGCGAGTCATATCGTCGGCATCCAGATGAGGGAACTCATTCATACTTACTTAAACGGTGATGTGGCTCAAGCTGCATCCCTGCATCGTAAACTTCATCCGATTCTTAGGGGGATGTTCTTCTGTCCTCATAGGGTCCCAAGTCCGGCTCCGATTAAGTGCGCTCTTCGCTTACGGGATCTAGATGTTGGCGGGGTCAGATTGCCTCTCGTTCCCGTCAATCAAGCCGAGGAGAATTATATTCGTGAATTGTTAATTAACCATTTATAAAGATTTGCCAGTAAAAAAAACGAACCGTAGCCATTTTAGGGCATCGGTTTTTCTTTTTTTTTGAACATAATAAATACAACATAGATTTGCTTTGGATTAGGATAGCAGACGGGCAATATGTCCTATCTTTAAGAGTAGTAAAGGGTATAACTTGTAATTTCTGTTTTCCATCATGTATAATGATTGCAAGTGACTGGTGCGGTTTAATTCGGTTTGATATATAAGATCGTCGTCAATCAAAAATAAGGAGGAAAAGTTTTGGCAAAAAAGAATATTGACAAATTGATGGTCTTTGCCCTAGGCGGCGTGGGTGAGATCGGTAAGAATATGTATGTGGTGCAGTATGCGAACGATATCGTAGTCGTGGATGCGGGATTGAAATTCCCGGAAGAGGACATGCTCGGGGTAGACATTGTCATTCCGGATATTTCATACCTAATTGAAAACCGTGACAAGGTTCGGGGGATTTTGCTCACACACGGACATGAGGATCATATTGGTGGACTTTCCTATGTTCTTCGGCAGTTGAATGTGCCGGTATATGGAACCAAGCTGACACTCGGACTTGTTGAAGGTAAGCTTAAGGAAGCAGGCCTTTTGGGTGAAACCAAACGCATCCTCATCAATGCGGAGTCAGAAGTACAACTCGGTGTAATCAAGGTAACTTTCTTTAGAACAAACCATAGTATTCCTGATTCTGTTGGTATGGCTATTGAGACTCCTGAGGGTGTTGTCGTTCATACAGGTGACTTTAAATTTGACCAGACTCCTGTGAATAATCAGTACGCGGATATTCATCGGATGGCCGAACTCGGTAAGAATGGCGTTCTGTTGCTGCTTTCGGATAGCACGAATGCTGAGCGTCCGGGTTATACCGGCTCCGAGAAAATTGTAGGTGCTGAACTCATCGAAGTTTTTGGCAAAGCGAAGCAACGTGTGGTTGTAGCAACTTTCGCCTCAAACGTTCATCGGATCCAACAAGTCATTGATGCAGCTGAAATTACTCGTCGTAAGGTGACGGTTGTAGGAAGAAGTATGGTTAATGTGGTAAGCATAGCTTCAGAGCTTGGTTACCTACGTGTTCCAGAAGGCATCTTGATCGAACCCGAAGAGATAAACAAAATGGCCGCAGATCGTGTTGTCATTCTATCTACAGGTAGTCAGGGAGAGCCCATGTCTGCGCTTACTCGCATGGCAAGGAACACGCATCGCAAAGTGGACATTCTCCCCGGAGACACAGTAGTCATTTCAGCAACTCCAATTCCGGGTAACGAGAAATACGTTGGTCGAATTGTTGATGAATTGTTCAAGCTGGGAGCTCATGTTATCTACGGACCTGGTTCGGTATCTGGAGTACACGTTTCTGGACACGGAAGTCAGGAAGAGTTAAAGCTGATGCTTAACCTTATGCGTCCTCGTTATTTTATGCCTATACACGGAGAATACCGGATGCTTCGTCAGCATGGAAAACTGGCTGAATCCGTTGGAATAGAGCCTCAAGATATTTTCATTACAGACAATGGAGATATCCTGGAAGTCCAGAATGGCGTTGCACGCAAAAGCGGCAAGGTTCAAGCTGGCAATATTCTGATTGACGGTCTTGGAATCGGCGATGTAGGAAACATCGTTCTCCGGGATCGTAAGCTTCTTTCACAGGACGGTATTTTGGTAGTTGTGGTTACCTTGGGCAAACAGGAAAGAAGTATTCTATCCGGCCCGGATATCATTTCCAGAGGATTTGTCTATGTAAGAGAATCAGAAGGACTTTTGGACGAGGCTAGTCGAATTGTAACCAGTACACTTAACAAACTAATGAGTGAGAATGTAAACGAGTGGGCTTCATTGAAGACGCACGTTAAGGAAGCGTTGGGACGTTTCTTATATGAACAAACCAGAAGAAGGCCAATGATACTTCCAATTATCATGGAAGTATGAGGCAAAGAATCAAATCCATCAGTCAGTCACTTGCTCGTGGAACAATAAAATATTAATCGAATGAAGGCTCTATGAACACGCTAAAGCGTTGTTTATAGAGCCTTTTTAACATTGCGCGCCTAGCCAAATTTGGTTTTTGGACGCGCCAAAGGATGCTGATAGGTATTTATCCTTGTTGTACTTATTTAAAGGGTGGATTTGATTAAGTGCTGTCTTTTAAAGAAGCAGTGGAGCATAAAGTTGCTTTTTTAAGCTTTTTAAGAATTCTGCATAAACCAATACCTTGACACCATACTAAGGTTATCGAGAAATCTGTAACTTTATTGGAAGCCCATAGGAGGAATGAACAAATGCCAAATCGAAATGAACAACAACAGCAGCTGCAGCCGCAACAACAGCAGCCGCAGCCGCCGATGGAACCTAACCCGGCATTGGAAAATATTCAACAGCTTGGACAAATGAATATTCCGAGCGTGGAAAGTAATATTTTCTGCATGTCAGTTATCGGCCAAGTGGAAGGTCATATGATTCTCCCCCCACAGAATAAAACGACCAAATATGAGCATCTGATCCCACAACTTGTTGCGGTGGAGCAAAACCCGCGTGTGGAAGGTGTACTGATTATACTGAACACCGTGGGGGGCGATGTAGAAGCAGGTTTAGCAATCGCCGAGATGATTGCATCTCTTACGAAGCCTACGGTCACGCTTATACTGGGTGGGGGGCATAGTATCGGTGTTCCTATCGCAGTTTCTTCGGATTATTCTATTATTGCGGAATCAGCAACGATGACCATTCACCCGATTCGGATGACAGGGCTTGTGATCAGTGTTCCACAAACGTTTGAATACCTGGATAAAATGCAAGACCGGGTTAACCGATTTATTGTCACCCACTCGCGCATTAGTGAGGAAAAACTGAAGGAGCTGCTTTTTAAAACAGGTGAGGTTCCTCGTGATATTGGAGCAACAGTCGGGGGGCCGGACGCCGTTCGATTTGGATTAATTAACCAAATTGGCGGGATAGGTGAAGCCATCGGCGAACTAAATAGACGTATAGAAGAGATGCGCAATAATAAGGGGGTTCCACTCCAATGACGCTCCACAGCATTCTACCTCATGAACTGGTCATGTCGGGATTTGAAGAAGCTATCTATAATTATGAAGATGTGACGATTGATGGCTTATCCATGCAGGTTGAGTTTGTGGACAATACAAAAGCACGGATTATCCGTCTCTATAGCGGGAATCCCAATGACTACCTCAACCCTTTATACACTCCTGGCTCCATTATTCATTATGTTCCAACTCGTGAGCGTGAATAACTAACCTAAGCCTATGACGATGAAGAGCTCGTCTTCATCTATTCTCCAGCCCCCATACCTATGTTATAATGTAAACTGTTCGAGTAAGTCCGAACGGGTTATAGCAGGGTTGGGGGTGAAAGTATTGGCACCAAAGCGCAAGAGGAAGAAGAAAAAAACAAAAACAGTACTTAAGTATGAACTTTATGGGATTGGGATGCTGATATTTTCAATTATAGCGTTGCTTAGCGAAAGCGCAGGTCCAGTTGGAAGCGGCTTACGTATTATTTTTCGCGGATTAATCGGCGTACTCGATTGGGCTATCCCCCTGATGATTATATATTTGGCTTTCTTTGTCATGATAAACATAGGCTGGCCCAAAAAATGGACAACCAAGAAGGCAGGGGTTTTGCTTTTTTTGCTTGGTTTTGTCTTGATTGAAGAAATGGCGATGATCAATGCACAAGCGAAGAATGTCGCTGACATCTCACCTGGTTTTATCTGGTTGAAAACCTGGGAGTTGCTTGCTAAAGAATGGAATGGATACCTTAGTACTGGCAGTATCCACGCAGAACAAGTCGGAGGCGGCTTGATTGGCGGTTTAGTGTACGCCGCACTCCTGTTCCTATTTAGCCATAAAGGAACGGTTTTAGTAACGATTGGAATTTTCGCCATTGCACTCTCAATGGTAACGGGGATTTCTTTTGTCCAAGTTGGACGACAAATTCGTTCGTTCTTTCAAGCCTTTCGTAAAGGATTGGCAAATCGGCTTGCCTCCCATTCAAAACGGAGAATCAATCCCTCTGTGAAAAGGAAAACGACCGCTTATTTGGGTAAGCCTGTTTTAACGGATGACAACGATGATGAGGATGGCGAAGTTCAATCTGTACACAATGGAGCTCAAGCTCAATTCTTCCCGGCGGAAATACCAAAAGGCAAACGTAGAGATCGGGATAAGAACATGATCGTTGATGTAACGCCAGAGCCAGTCCTAGATTCTCGGGTTCCCCAAGAAGACGAAACGCCCTTCATTCGCGATTTTCTTGATCACATTGAGCCATTTACGGAAATACAGGATTCAGTTCTTCCGACCAAACCTGTTCCTGTGTTCTCCAATAAAGTTACACAACCAGCTTCAGTATCTACCGGGGAGCATAAAGAACAGCAGCTAGACGATGCTGAATTAACCCCACAGCAGCCTATTACACCTCCACCGCCTAAGCCTTATGTGATGCCCAGCTTACAGCTTTTGAGTCGCCCTGTGGGAGTAAGCAAGGGTGCGGAGATGAGTGACTTCAAAGCCAATGCACGTAAGCTGGAAGCGACACTTGAAAGCTTTGGTGTTCGTGCTAAGGTGCTCGAGGTCGTAAGAGGTCCTGCTGTAACCCGGTACGAGGTTCAACCGGATGTTGGGGTCAAGGTAAGCCGAATCGTAAGTCTGACCGATGATATTGCACTGGCTTTAGCGGCTAAGGATATTCGAATGGAAGCACCGATACCAGGTAAAGCTGCCATCGGGATCGAGGTACCCAATTCAGAGGTATCTATTGTTACTTTAAGGGAAGTTATGGACTCTGCCCTGTTTCAGGATGCACCAGGCAAGTTAACGGTTGTCCTCGGAAGAGATATTTCTGGACAACCGATCGTTGGTAATTTGGCTAAGATGCCCCATGTTCTTGTTGCAGGTGCAACCGGTTCAGGTAAATCGGTATGTATCAATGGAATCATTACAAGTATTCTTTATAAGGCCAAACCGGATGAAGTTAAATTTCTGATGATTGACCCCAAAATGGTTGAGCTTAATGTATACAATGGGATTCCACATCTGTTAGCGCCAGTCGTAACGGACCCTAGGAGAGCGTCTCTTGCCCTTAAGAAAATCGTTGTAGAGATGGAGAAGCGTTACGAATTATTTTCCAAAAGCGGAACACGCAATATTGAGGGGTATAATTCCTTCGCCACCGATCTAAACAACCCTAACCCAGCACCAGCCCTACCCTTGATCGTTGTCATTGTAGATGAGCTTGCCGATCTGATGATGGTTGCGGCAGGGGATGTGGAGGATGCGATCTGTCGTTTGGCTCAAATGGCCCGTGCTGCTGGCATTCATTTGATTATTGCAACACAGCGACCTTCGGTTGACGTTATTACGGGAGTTATTAAGGCCAATATCCCTTCCCGTATCGCCTTTGGCGTATCCTCAATGGTGGATTCTCGAACGATTTTGGATATGGGTGGTGCGGAGAAGCTGTTAGGACGGGGCGATATGTTATATCTTCCAGTCGGGGCTTCTAAACCAGTTCGTGTCCAAGGAGCCTTTCTCTCCGATCAAGAGGTAGAGGCGGTCGTTAGCTTTGTTAGTCACCAAGAGAAAGCGAACTATCAGGAGGACCTGGTTCCTGAGTTAGACGAGCAGTCCGGTCAGGAGCAGGTTTTCGAGGACGAGCTATATGACCAAGCCGTTCAGATTGTTGTCGAAGCGAAGCAAGCCTCTGTATCCCTGCTTCAGAGACGGATGCGCGTAGGGTATACACGTGCGGCCCGATTGATTGATAGTTTAGAGTCAAACGGTATTGTTGGTGCTTATGAAGGCAGCAAGCCGCGCGAGGTGCTCGTCTCCATAGAACAGCTCCACCAAAGTCGAATGAGTTCCTAATTATTTAAGACAAGACCAATTAAACCCTAGATAAACAGACTCATCCCTCAGGTGTCTATATTTATCTAGGGTTATTTTTTGCGCTGAGATTTACACCACAAGAGAAAGTATACTCCGAATAGAAATATCATCACGTTCAAATACTATAGGAAATCCAATGGGATAAGAATAAGTTTAGGGAAGGAAGGAAGACCTCCTTATGAAAAAACATTACTTGATTCTAACCGCTTGTCTCGTCTTTGTATTGTTGGTGATCCATCAACAACAGAATGTGCCTGACAAGAAAGAAGAGGCTCAAGAGGTTTTCAGCAAGCAGACCATTCGCTATGGCGCAACAGGCAGTGATGTATATGAACTGCAGGGAAGACTTAAGTTTCTCGGTTTTTTTGCAGGTAAGGTTGACGGTGACTACGGCTGGCGTACCTTAAAATCAGTGAAGTGGTTCCAGAATGAGTTTGGCTTGAAGGCAGATGGAATTGTCGGCAGCAGAACTAAGCTTAAGCTTTGGGAGGCAACAAAATCCTGGAGAGCAACCGGAACCTATAAACAAGCAGCAGGAACAGGTAAGACGGCGAAAAAAGTCACTACAAGCACGGCCAGTTCTCGTCATGGTGTGACTGAAAATGATATGAAAATAATGGCTAATGCCGTTTATGGGGAGTCAAGAGGGGAGCCTTATCGTGGACAAGTTGCGGTTGCAGCGGTCATTCTCAATCGAGTAGGTGAAACTAAATTCCCCAATTCAGTTTCAGGTGTTATATTCCAACCCGGTGCGTTCACAGCAGTAGCAGATGGTCAAATATGGCTGACACCTAATGAAACCGCCCGTAGAGCTGTACAAGATGCACTAAATGGCATAGATCCAACCAATGGATGTATCTATTATTTCAATCCGCGAACAGCGACCTCTAAATGGATTTGGAGTCGACCACAAATTCTAGAGATTGGTCAGCATATATTCTGTAAGTAAGAAGAGAAGGAAGTGACCGATTGGTCGGTTGCTTCTTTTCTGTGAATATGAATATAATGGAATATCAACATTTCAGAAGAGTGATGTAAAGGAGCGTGCCAGTTATGAAGGAATCCTATTTTGCACGAACCTCGGTTGGCAATGTACGAATTCATGTACTTCCAACCGATCGGTTTAAAACCTTTGCCATATCCATGTACATAGGCTCACCCCTAGATGAACAGAGGATTACCCCAACGGCCTTGACTCCTTTCGTATTGCGTCGGGGTACAACCTCATATCCCGAGACAAAGACGTTTCTTCAAAGGCAAGACGAGCTATACGGAGCCGGTTTCGGCTTCGATGTGCTCAAGCGTGGTGATTATCAGATTGTTCATTTCCGGATGGATATTGTCGATGACAAGTTTGTAAGTGATGGTCGCTCTCTTCTTCGGGAAGGACTGGAATTTCTCGGTGAAGCCGTAACGAAACCGGTTCTTGAAGACAATCATTTTGTTTCCAAATATGTAGAAGCAGAGAAAGCAACGGTTCGCAAAAAGCTGGAGGCGGTTATCAACGATAAGGTCCGTTACGCTTCTGAGCGCTGCATTGAAGAAATGTGCAAAAACGAGCCCTATCGGCTTAGCTCGCTTGGCCGAATTGAAGACCTGGATAACATCACGCCAGAGTCATTGTATACCGATTATCAGCGTTGGCTTGCGGAATCTCCTATCGATTTATATATTGTCGGAGATACAACATTAGCAGAAGCAGAGCAATTTGTTCGTGAATCGTTTGATTTTCCAACACGAAATGAAGTAACATATCTTCCATTGTCACTGCATTCCACCGTAAGTGAAGTTCATACGATTATTGAGAAGCTGGATGTCAGTCAAGGCAAGCTTAACATGGGTTTACGTTCACCCATTACTTATGCTGATGATCGTTACGCCTCTGCTTTGATGTATAACGGAATTCTCGGTGCATTTCCCCATTCTAAGCTATTCGTCAATGTGCGTGAGAAGGAAAGTCTAGCTTATTATGCAGGTTCACGACTAGATGGGCACAAAGGCATCATGACGATTCAATCCGGTATTGAGGTTCAGAATTTTGAAAAAGCCACAGATATCATCAAGCAGCAGCTAGCCGAGATGGAAGCTGGGGTGTATAGCGAAACAGAGCTAAGCCAAACCCGTGCAATGATCGGGAATCACCTGCGGGAAATCGGCGACTCCGCCTTTGAGATGATTGGTTTTGATTTTAACAGCATGCTGTCTGGTAAAGAAAGAACAGTGGATGGGCTTTTGGATGAAATATCCAAAGTAACTCCAGAATCTATTCAGGAAGTTGCTCGTGAGGTTAAGCTCGACACCATCTATTTCTTAAGAGATCGGAAGGAGGAATAAGGTATGGAATCCATCCGTTACGAACGCTTGCAGGAGAGCTTGTTTTATGAAAAACTTGAGAATGGATTGACCGTGTATGTACTCCCAAAGCCTGGCTTCAGTAAAACCTATGCCACATTTACTACCCAATTTGGATCCATTGACAATCACTTTCAGCTAGAGGGTAAAGAGGATGTGCAGGTACCAGACGGAATTGCTCATTTCCTGGAGCACAAAATGTTTGAGGAGCCGGAAGGTGATGTTTTCTCGAAATTTGCTTCTTTCGGTGCATCCGCTAATGCTTTCACCAGTTTTGAACGGACCGCATATCTCTTCTCAGCAACGGACAATATTTATGAGAGTTTGGAGACGCTAGTAAATTTCGTGCAAAACCCTTATTTCACCGATGAGAACGTGGAGAAGGAGAAGGGTATTATAGGTCAGGAAATCAAAATGTATGAGGATAACCCGGAATGGCGGTCCTACTTTGGGTTAATTGAAGCCATGTATAAAAATCATCCGGTACGTATCGATATTGCCGGTACGGTAGAGACCATAGCCCAAATCAGTAAAGAAACGCTGTATGAATGCTATCGAACATTTTACCACCCGAGCAATATGATCCTGTTCGTTGTCGGCGGACTAGAGCCTGAGAAGGTGTTTGACCTTGTCCGAGCGAACCAATCCAGCAAAGCCTATTTACCTCAGGGCGAAATCAAGCGCCTGCAACCTGAGGAACCAGCAGCTGTTGACCAGTTAGAGAAAATTACCCGGCTGCCGGTTTCCTTGCCCAAATGTTATTTCGGGTTCAAGGAGCCATCAGGTGTTCCTCATGGCGAGGAATTTGTAAGAAGAGAGCTCGGAGTTAAGCTGATGCTTGATATGCTCATTGGTTCAAGCTCCTCGGTCTATCAAACCCTTTATGATGAGACCTTGATCTCGGACTCCTTTGGACATGAGTATAGCCTTAGTTCATATTTTGGCTTTTCTGTTTTTGGTGGAGATACACCTGATCCCAACCGTCTGTTAGCTCGGTTTCGTGAGCTTATTGAACCGATTGTCGAGAAAGGAATTGACCAAGCCGATTTCGATCGTGTATTGCGCAAACGGATTGGCTCTTACTTGCGGATGCTGAATTCACCGGAAGCCATCGCAGGTGAATTTACCCGTTATCGGTTTAATGGCGGCGATCTGTTTGAGGTGCTGCCTGTGTATGAATCACTGGATCTGGCAACGATTAACGGTTTATTACGGGAGCATTTTGATTGGAGCCGCTTGGCCGTATCACTAGTCAAGAGCGAAGAAGTATGAGTAAACCATTTCGCGAGCAGACGGTTCTTATCACAGGCGCCAGTAGGGGAATTGGTGCAGCTGTGGCAGAACGGTTTGCCTCTGCGGGGATGAATATCGTCATCCATTATAAACAGTCGCACGAAGCGGCCAATGAAACGGCTCGCAAATGTTCCGTTCATGGGTCAAAGGTTATGACAGTTACCGCAGATATAAGGTCCTCCGAGCAGCTATTGCGAATGAGAGAGAAGCTTGAGACCAAAGGATTTGTACCCGATATCCTTGTAAATAATGCAGGGGTGGCCCACTATGGACTCCTTGCTGACTTAGCGGAAGATGAGTGGGATCAAGTAATCGGAGTCAATCTAAAGGGCACTTTTCTTACCACTCAACTCTTCATGGAGGCGATGGTGCGACAGAAATACGGGCGGATTGTAAATATATCATCCATTTGGGGAATGGCGGGGGCATCCTGTGAGGTGGCCTATTCAGCCGCCAAGGGCGGACTTAATGCCTTTACTAAAGCGCTGGCTAAGGAATTGGCTCCTTCTGGTGTGACGGTAAACGCGGTTGCTCCTGGTCCTGTGGACACAGAAATGATGTCGGGCTTTACCCAGGAGGAGAAGAATGCACTCAAGCAGGAGATCCCAGCCGGACGTTTTGCCCATCCGGATGAAATTGCTTCTCTTGTATATTATCTGTCACTACCCGAATCCAGTTATATTACGGGACAAATTGTCAGTGCCAGCGGTGGCTGGGTGACGTGAGGCTGTTGCCCCAGTATTAGGTGTTATTATCCAAGCCCCTCCTGCATAAACCCTTTCGAAGATGCAAATATTATGGTTGAATACATCATTTTCGTGAGAGGAGGGACAGGATAAGTGGCAACTGTATTGAAGTCATATGATAAATGGAAATCGTTCCTTTCCGATCGTGTCAGTGAGGCCGAGCGCCTTGGGTTTAGTGATGAATTTATCGTTAAGATGGCTAAAGAAATTGGTGATTTCTTATCGAATAAAATTGACCCTGAGAATCCCGAGGAACGTGCGATTAAGGAATTGTGGGACGTTGGGGATGAGCAGGAGCGCAAAACACTCGCTCGGCTCATGTTTAAACTAGTGAAGTAGCTGGACTGAAACCTCCCAGGTAAGAATACGGGAGGTTTTTTTCAAAATAGCGACCAAGGTTTTGAATTATCCAAGTAACGTAAATAGTAGAGATTACTCCCCTGCTATTGAAGCTTGTTGTCTAATCCTGTAGAATAATGAGCGATACAATAAAGTTTGGGGTGTGGTTTCATTATGGATATGAAAAAGTGGTATATGGAATATAAGATACATAAGAATCGTCCGGGGCTTCTGGGAGACATAGCCTCCCTTATGGGGATGCTTGATATAAATATTATTACGATCAATGGTGTTGAGGACAGAACCCGCGGGATGCTGCTGCAAACCAATGATGATGAGAAGATCGAATTATTGGGTAAGATACTAAGTAAGATGGAGAATATAACCGTTAATGCTTTGCATCCGACTCAGCTTCTTGATATTTTGGCTGTTCGTCACGGAAGATATATAGACAGCAGCTCGGATGATCGCAAAACGTTTCGTTTTACAAGGAATGAGTTGGGTCTGCTTGTAGACTTCCTTGGAGAAATTTTTAAAGAGGAAGGCAATCAAATCATAGGTCTTCGTGGAATGCCTCGGGTGGGCAAGACAGAGTCAATTATTGCAGGCAGTGTATGCTCTAACAAACGTTGGACCTTTGTTTCTTCAACATTACTCAGACAAACCGTTCGCAGCCAATTGTCCGAAGATGAACTCAATCCGAATAATGTGTTTATTATAGATGGGATTGTCTCCACCATTCGTTCGAATGATAAGCATTTTGAACTATTACAAACCATTATGAAGGCTCCTTCGACGAAAGTAATTGAACATCCGGACATTTTCATTAAAGAATCCAACTATAGTTATGATGACTTTACTTACATCATCGAGCTGCGCAATACGGTGGATGAAGTGATATCCTATGACGCTTTCACGGATCAATATGAAGGCTTCTAGCGGGAGGTGCAGAAATGCTTGAGCTCGGGCAAACATTAAAACAAGCACGGTTGGACAAAGGATTAACTTTAGAGGACTTACACGAAACAACCAAAATCCGAAAACGTTATCTGGAGGCCATTGAGGAAGGTAACTTTAAGTTGCTCCCGGGAAACTTTTATGTGCGGGCTTTCATTAAAAGTTATGCTGAAGCGGTGGGACTTGATCCAAATGAAGTTTTGGGTCTTTATAAGAACGTCATTCCAAACTTTCCAGCTCAAGAAATATCTTCTGAGCCATTAAGGCGGAAACGGCAGAATACGAAAGTATCCCTTAAAGGAAGCAGTTGGATTACGGGTTTGCTGCTGTGGGCTTTTTTTATTCTAATCATAGTAATCTTATATGTTGTGATTAGTAATAATTACAATGGAGGCAACAAATTTCAGACGGATAAGGATATAACCAAAATTACAGACAAAACACCTTTACCCTCTTTAGCAGCTAGTGCTGATGTAGCGGATACTCCAACGCCGACTATAACACCGACGCCGACACCGACACCTGACGTCATGGTTAAGCTAGTAGATACAAAGGGAACACTGGATTATTATCAGGTTATAGGAACGAGCACAATGACCGTTGATCTGGAAATTGTAGGTGACCAATGCTGGTTCAGCCTAGAAACCATTGAAACGGGTTCAAGAAAGCTGGTTGAGCAAGGAACACTGTCTAAAGGCGAGAAGAGGACATGGGATTCTGTTAAAACAGTTTATATCAAGCTGGGACGGGCAAATGCTGCTAAAGTGACCGTAAATGGAACGGATATTCCCGTTGGACCAAACCCAAGTACAAAGAAATTTCAAATTGAATTTGCTGAAGCAACAGCAGGAAGTCCTTTAGCAAAGAATCCATAATGTAGAGGTGAACCCGATGGCGGCTGATAATTCTTTTGATATTGTATCTAAATTTGATATGCAGGAATTGAATAATGCTTTGAACCAAGCCCTGAAGGAAATTGAGACGCGTTTCGATTTCAAAGGAAGTAAAAGTGATATTAAGCTAGATAAAGAAGAGCTCGTTGTCTTGTCGGATGATGAATTTAAGCTCCAGAATGTTTTGGATATTCTGACGTCTAAGATGACCAAGCGCGGCTTGTCTGTGAAGAATTTGGATTACGGCAAAGTAGAGCCTGCCGGTGGTAGCACGGTGCGCCAACGGATCAAGCTAAAGCAAGGCATTGAACAAGACATTGCCAAGAAAATTAATATTCTGGTTAAAGACTCTAAGCTGAAAGTAAGCAGCCAAATTCAGGGAGATCAGCTTCGTGTTACCGGGAAAAGCCTGGATGATCTTCAAAAGGTTATGCAGTTGGTAAAAGCCGCGAACCTTCCTCTCGATTTACAATTTACTAATTACAGATAGACCTTTGTGTCAGGAAACAGGAATTCACACCTTCTGTCCTTATACCCGTAAGGGAAACGACCTCACGCCGAAGCCTAATCGGAGTGGGGTTTTTAGGATGAACGGTTCGATACTGGTTATTTTGACACTAAAAAAGTGTTGTATTATACTTGTTAGCATGTAAGGACATCATTGGAGGCACAGTTATGACCGAAAAAATCAAGGTGGTTACGCTTGGATGCGAGAAGAATCTTGTCGACTCCGAGATCATGTCGGGACTCATTCATGAACGTGGCTGTCAATGGACAGATCACTTGGAAGAGGCAACCGTAATCATCGTTAACACATGCGGCTTCATTGACGCAGCCAAAGAAGAATCCGTTAATATGATTCTGGAATTGGCGGAATATAAAGAAACCGGAAACCTTAAAGCATTGATCGTATCAGGCTGCCTTACTCAGCGGTACAAGGAAGAACTTATGAAACAAATGCCAGAGATCGATGGGATTGTCGGCACAGGTGACTTTGACAAAATCAATCAAATCATTGATGAAGCGCTTCGCGGGAAGAAACCTGTAATGGTTGGCAACCCCATCTTCGACTACGAGAAACGACTTCCACGGCGCCTATCGACACCTAGTCATACTGCTTATCTAAAGATTGCTGAAGGCTGCGATAATGCATGTACCTTCTGTAGCATCCCCATTATGCGCGGAGCATTTCGCAGCCGTTCATTTGAATCCATTATTGCGGAAGCGGAGGACCTTGCAAGTCAAGGAGTCAAAGAGATTAGCCTGATTGCACAGGACTCCACGAATTACGGTATTGATTTGTATGGCGGCCTCAAATTGCCAGAGCTACTAAATCGTGTGAGTGAGGTACCGGGAATCAAGTGGATTCGACTACATTATGCCTATCCAGGATTTTTTACTGATGAACTGATTGAGACTATAGCTACCAACCCTAAGATCTGCAAGTATATTGATTTACCTCTTCAGCATAGTGAGGATAGTATTCTCAAGAAGATGAGAAGACCAGGCAGGCAACGTGATATTCGTGAACTTGTCGCCAAGATCCGTGCACAAATCCCTGATGTATCACTACGGACTTCGCTTATTGTAGGGTTTCCGGGAGAAACTGAGGAAGATTTTGAGCGTCTCGTTTCATTTGTTGAGGATATTCAATTTGATCGTCTCGGTGTATTTACCTACTCACAGGAGGAAGATACGCCAGCTGCAAAGCTGCCCCATCAGATCGCAGATGATGTCAAGGAATATCGGTCCAACCATCTGATGGAGATTCAACGGGAGATCGCTAAAGAAAAGAATGGTGAGAAGGTCGGGAAAGTAATCGATGTCCTTATCGAGCGGTATGATGGACGTGGTGACATCTTTATTGGACGCTCTCAGCACGATGCTCCTGAAATTGACGGAGAGGTGTTTGTATCGGGCTGCAAAACGAGTATTGGGGAGATAGCTAAAGTGCGTATCACACATTCGTTTGAATATGATTTATCTGGGGAGGAAATCGCATGAACCTAGCCAATAGGATCACGGTGGCTAGAATTTTCCTGGTCCCTGTGATCGTCTTTTTCTTGTTGATCAAAGTCAAGCTGCCCGAATTGAATTTTGAGGACTTCTCGATATCCTACAATCAGATTATCGGGACTGTTATTTTTATCATTGCTGCTAGTACGGACAGTCTTGATGGGTATATCGCCCGCAAGAATAAGCTTGTAACGAATCTGGGAAAGCTTCTGGACCCGTTAGCTGACAAACTCCTCGTTACGGCAGTGTTGATTTGTCTCGTGGAGATGGGTAAGTGTCCTGCGTGGATTACGATCATCATCATCAGTCGCGAGTGGGCGGTTACCATGCTTCGGCAGATCGGTGCCCTGCAGGGACAAGCGCTTGCAGCAAGCAAATGGGGCAAATGGAAAACCGCAACACAAATTACCGCAATTATAGCAATGTTGCTGAACAATTTCCCTTTCACTTTCCTTGATGTTCCTTTTGATATCATTGCAATGTGGGCAGCAACAGTCATTACTCTTTACTCAGGGATTGATTATTTCATAAAGAATAAAAAGCTGCTTAATTTATCTGAAGCTTAATCTTTGAAGCTTTCGCTGCCACTCTTTTCGCTTTCAGCTGGGTCCTTTGGGCTGTAAGCAGTATCGAAAAGAGTGAGCATATGCGAAGCTTTTTCTTTTGGAAAAGGGGATGAAGGACATTGAGAGCTGAATTAATCGCTGTTGGAACAGAACTGCTGCTCGGACAAATTGCGAATACCAATGGTCAGTTCTTAGCCCAGCACTGTGCAGGCATGGGAATCGATGTGTACTTCCAAACCGTGGTTGGGGATAATCCGGATCGGTTGAAGGAAGCCTTGATCCTTGCTGCAGGACGTGCAGACTTGATTATCTGTACAGGAGGTCTTGGACCTACACAGGATGATTTAACCAAGGATGTGCTAGGAGAGTTATTTGGTAGAAAGCTTGTGATCCATCAGCCTTCACTAGACACAATGGCAGGGTTTTTTCGTGAGCGCAATGCTGTAATGGTCGACAGTAATCTTAGACAGGCTCTAATGCTTGAAGGAAGCTACCCGCTTCAGAATGATACCGGACTTGCCGTTGGTATTGGACTGAGTGAAAAAGGCACGCATTACATCCTGCTTCCTGGACCGCCTCGAGAGATGAAGCCTATGTTCCAAGGTTATGCTGTTCCTTGGCTGCGGAATCTTATGACCGATGAGGAGCCGCTTTTTTCCAAGATGCTTAAATTTTCTGGCATTGGGGAATCCAATCTAGAGCACGCGCTATTGGATATGATCAAAGAGCAAACGGATCCGACGATCGCCCCTTATGCCAAAGAAGGTGAAGTTACGATACGATTGACTACCCGGGCAAAAACACAGGCGGAGGCTTACCTGAAGATGGAGGTCGTGGAAGCAGAAATTCACCGTCGTGTTGGGCAATACCTTTATGCTGAGGAGGACGTGACGATCGAGCAGGTAGTCTACCGTCTGCTCCAAGAGAAGAAGGTAACCTTGTCGGCGGCAGAAAGCTGTACAGGCGGCTTGCTTGCAGATCTTCTTACTACAATTCCAGGCAGCTCGACTATGTTCCGCGGGGGAGTCGTCTCTTATTCCAACGAATTGAAAGCCTCACTGCTAGGCGTCCCTATAAGCCTGCTTGAGGGAGAGGGCGCACCGGGTGCTGTAAGTGCACAAACCGCAAAAGCGATGGCAGAAGGGATGCTCGCGGTCGCAGAAACCGATTATGCGATATCGGTCACCGGAGTGGCTGGTCCAGATCCTTCAGAGGGTAAACCCGTCGGGTTGGTATTCTTCGCTGTAGCTTGCAAGGGTAGACCAACAGAAGTTATCGAGTCGCGGTTTAGTGGGAATCGTGAGACGATCAAGCTGAAGGCAGCGAAGTCAGCACTTTATCTTCTCTGGGTACGATTGAACGTTTAAGGTTGGCATTCTTTTGAGAGTGGATTTCGTATGTGTTCAAAAGTACTACTGAAAACAGTTGCCAGGTGGACGGCTCTCTATTATAATAGGAACTATCAAGTTAGCGGAAGCACCGCAACGAAAGTCCTTATCTTTCGTTGCGGTGTTTTGCTTTGTGAGCTTTGAGTTTATCGAGAGCAGCCGGATGGTGCTAGCTTTAGATGCTTGACTTATCGTTTGCAAATAATGCGAATGTATGTTCGAATAATGCTTGCAAATGGGCAAAAAAAGAGTAGAATAGAAACTATAAAGTGAGAAGGAAGTGAGTCGTGTGTCAGATCGTCGTGCCGCTTTGGATATGGCTTTACGCAATATAGAGAAACAGTTTGGCAAGGGTTCCGTTATGAAGCTCGGAGAATCTGCCCATATGACAGTGGAGACCGTCCCAAGTGGTTCCTTAGCTCTTGATATAGCTCTTGGAGTCGGAGGATTTCCCCGAGGAAGAATCATTGAAGTTTACGGTCCAGAATCATCCGGCAAGACAACCATTGCTCTACATGCCATTGCTGAAGTACAGAAGGCTGGTGGACAAGCCGCTTTTATCGATGCCGAGCATGCATTAGATCCGCTATATGCAAGTAAGCTTGGTATCAATATCGATGAATTGCTGTTGTCACAACCGGACACAGGTGAACAAGGACTGGAAATCGCCGAGGCTCTGGTACGCAGTGGAGCTATTGATATTATCGTTATTGACTCTGTAGCAGCCCTTGTGCCTAAAGCTGAGATAGAGGGAGAAATGGGAGATTCGCACGTTGGTCTACAAGCACGGTTGATGTCCCAAGCTCTTCGCAAGCTCTCCGGTGCGATCAATAAGTCGAAGGTTATCGTAATCTTCATTAACCAACTTCGGGAGAAGATTGGTGTCATGTTCGGAAACCCTGAGACTACACCCGGCGGAAGAGCGCTTAAGTTTTATGCTACCATCCGTCTGGATGTGCGTCGCGTGGAATCGATTAAGCAAGGCAACGATCTAGTTGGGAACCGGACGAGGATCAAGGTCGTGAAGAATAAGGTTGCTCCTCCATTCAAGCAAGCTGACGTCGACATGATGTATGGAGAAGGGATTTCTAAGACAGGTAGTCTTGTCGATATTGGGGCTGAGCTGGACATAGTGGACAAAAGTGGTGCCTGGTATTCCTTCGAAGGTGATCGTCTTGGTCAAGGGCGTGAGAATGCCAAGCAATTCCTCAAGGATAATCCTAAGGTAGCTGATGTGATTGAGAAGAAAATCCGGGAGAAGAGTAATTTGACTCCGACTTCAACCAATTACACACTTGGCGATCATGCTGGGGATTCTATTCCAGAATAAATAATCACGCCGCACCTTAACAAGGTGCGGTTTTTGGTTGCTAGATCAGACTTCCATGCCGCTTGGGCGGCACCA
This sequence comes from Gorillibacterium sp., assembly GCA_014380705.1. The sequence goes on from JACMJI010000284.1 coordinate 22,743, forward strand.
CGGATGAATGAAAATGTTCGTTTTTTATTTTTAGGGCAGAAAGTATGAATATTAGGTAAGGTTCATTCTGATTCCGCATCGG
>JACMJI010000285.1 GCA_014380705.1 Gorillibacterium sp.
CAAGCATCGGGTTTACCTCATCCGTGCTGCCAGAGATAGCAGAGAATTGTGGGTAAGAATCAAAACTCATGAAGTCCAGTTGCTCATCCGTGAACTGATGATTATCGAGATGGCTAAATAGCCCATTCGTCGTAATCCAATGCTGTGGAGCGATTTGTCGTATGATATCGGATTGAATCTTGGCAAATGAAATCGTATTGTCCGATATAAACCGTTTCTCATCCAGTGCCAAATGAGGATTCGGCTGTTTGTGAACCGGGGTAGGGCGAGGCAGGTACACCTGGGACCAATCCGAATAGGTTTGGCTCCAGAAGATCGTACCCCAAGCCTCATTAAGATTGTCTAGTGTTCCATATTTAGCTTTTGCCCATGCCCGGAAAGCGACATGATCCGCTTCGGAATAAAATTCAGCAATCTCACAGTTCAGTTCATTATCAATCTGCCAGCCAACAACCGCCGGGTGTGCTGCATAGTGTTCAGCCATCTTGGTTGTGATGATTGCACAGAGCTCGCGATATTTGGGACTGCTGTAGTTATAATGACGACGCATACCGTGCTGGAAGGTAACCCCTTCATAAGACACGTTCAACACCTCGGGATAACGCTGGGTCAACCATGCCGGAGGCGTTGCAGTCGGCGTGCCCAGAATGACTTTCAGTCCGTAGGTATGAGCCAAATCAAGTGCACGATCAAACTTGTCAAAGGCAAAAAGACCTTCCTCCGGTTCAAAGAGGGACCAAGCAAATTCAGCGACGCGGATAATGGTAAAGCCAAGCTCGCGCATGCGGCGGTAATCGTCCGCCCACATAGACTCTGGCCAATGTTCGGGGTAATAGCAGACACCAAGCTCGAATTGTTTGGATGCAACAGGTTGCTTCATAATAACAATAACCTCCAAAGTATAATATTTGTGCTATTTTACACTTTACAATATTCATTGTAAAACCAATAAAAACGAACGTAAATAATAAAAAATTGCTATAATAATACGATATTGCGAATCGTTGCCGAAAGAGCTCGAACCAAGTTTGAACCCCACATCCCTGACTTACGCTATGAGATTTTAGCGGGGATTCATTGATCAAGGTCATGTCCCCAAGAGAATATCGTTAGATCCGTGGTTTAGTCGTGAAAAATTATGGTATTTTCACAAAATGTATAGTTAAATATATACAATTGATCGATTCGAAGCAGAGAGGGGCAGAAACTTAAACTATGGAACCATTCGCGAAACCCATGGGGGTTGGCGCTATACTGGACCGAAGCTTTCAGATTTATCGCAAGCATTTTATATTAGCATTTGCCAGCATTCTTATATTATTAGGACCGGGCTATTTTCTCATGCAATATTTTACTTATCAAGTGAATGCTCATTCTCAGAATGAATATGGTTTTGGCTCATCCTGGCTGGACAGCAGCGGCGCGAGTGGCATGAGTGATCAATCGTATGGTGTTTTCGCCTTGGTAATGCTCCTAATCATTCCGCTATATATGCTCGTGTTCGGTCCACCTGTAATCTCTACTCAGCTTCATTTAACACGTGCCGCCTCCCAGAATCAAAACGTTAGCCTTGGAAAACTACTTAAGAATTCCTTTGTCCATTATTGGCCTGCGTTAGGAAATTCGCTGTTGTTTGGGTTAGTTATGATCGGGATTTATATGGGCATAGTGATCGTGGTCGTCATCGTCTTTATAATTATAGGCTTACTAACCTCGTTGATTGGCGTGGGACTGTTCCAGTTTGATTTTAATATACTCGGCACTTCGATCATTCTTATTGCCTTGGCTGTTATTATCTACGCGCTTTTTATATCCGGTATTATTATCCTCTTAGGGTACTTTGTTATGCGACTAGGCTTTTACCTGGCTGCCATTTTCTTAAATCACGACAGACATCCCTTTAAACGGAGTTGGAGGCTAACCAAAGGAAACTTCTGGCGAATCTTCTCCATTTATCTCGTGATGACATTGGTTTTCATGGTTTTTAATACGCAAATATACATATTTACAGCGTTGGTTAAAATGCCGCTGCTTGGGCAATTAGTCAATGCGTTGATCGGGATGCTTATTATGCCCATGCAGATGATTGCCTATGGAGTTACTTATCTGGATCTGCTTGTCCGCAGAGAAGGAACGGATGTGGAACAGATGTTAAAGCTTGGTTACGGTAATGCTCCAACACTACAAACCCCAGATGGGACCATTGGGGGAACGAAGCTTGGGGATGATGAGGATGGATATCCAAGAGGATAAGGAAAAGCTTAGACAAATTCTGGAGCGAAGCGAATATGACCCTCACAGTAAAAGCGATAACCTAAATCCGATAAAGACTTGGCTTGAGAAGCTCTGGAACAGGTTAATTGATTTGTTCCCGGATTCTGCAATCCCACAAGGGGCTTCCAAATTACTTGCCATTATTACATTGTTTATACTGGTTGCTGTTCTTGCTTACTTTATCATTCGCCTCACCCGGGGAATTGTGATGAGTAGAAGAATGACAGGGCAAAGCCATCGTGTTTTCCATGGCTCTGATCTATTTGAGCTTTCGCATACTCAGCTTCTGCAGGAAGCGCAGAGTTTTGCAGACCATGGCGATTATCGAGAGGCTGTGCGTCGGATGTTCCTTGCTTCCCTACTGCTGATGAATTGTCGGGAGTGGGTGACAGCGGAGAAATGGAAAACCAATCATGAATATGTAGAAGAACTGCAGGAGCGGTACCCCGTGCTTGTGCCCGCTTTTATCCAGTCAGCGGAATTATTTGAGCGAGTTTATTACGGCGGCGAGAATGCTGACGTACTGGACTATGAGCGGATATCCGTACTGCTTGCACCACTATGGCCGGAAGGGGGTAGGGGATGAACAAGCTGAACGAGCTGATAGAACAGAGCAAGCTGCGTAGACCTCACTTTTTACTTGGCTTTTGTATCATCGCTTTTCTCGTTTTTGGACTTGTTATGCTCAAGCCTAA
>JACMJI010000286.1 GCA_014380705.1 Gorillibacterium sp.
GGAGAAGGGAAGCTCATCAGGGAAGGCATTATGACTGCCATTATTGGCAGACCCAATGTTGGGAAATCCTCTTTACTCAATGCATTGGCTCATGAGAATCGGGCCATTGTAACGGATGTCCCTGGCACCACTAGAGATGTGATCGAGGAATATGTTACGATGGGCGGGATTCCATTAAAGCTGCTTGATACAGCGGGTATCAGAGAAACCGTTGATGTAGTGGAGCGAATGGGTGTTGAACGCTCTCGAATCGCATTAGCTGAAGCCGACTTGATTCTATTGATGTTCAGTTCAAGTGATATGCTGCATCTTGATGAAATGAAGCTAATGGAGGAGCTTAAGGATCGGAATACCCTGATTATTCTCAATAAAACAGATCTACCAGAGAAGCTAGACATCGTGGAAGTCAGACGATTATTTACTGATAACCGGATTGTACGTATGTCTATTTATGAGGAAAAAGGGCTGGATGATTTAGAAAAGGCAATTAGGGAGCTATTTTTCTCTGGGGATATAGAGGGTGGCGACTTCACCTATGTTAGTAACGTTCGGCATATTCGGCTTATGCAACAAGCAGAAGCAGCGCTTAACGATGCATTATCTGCGGCGGATTCTTTTATTCCCATTGACCTGATCCAGATTGATATTCGTTTAGCATGGGAGTTTCTTGGTGAAATTATTGGTGAAACGGCTGCAGAGTCTTTGGTTGATCAAATATTCACCCAGTTTTGCCTCGGCAAATAAGCGGTTGAACTATAGGAGGATTGCTTTATATGAATTACCATGCAGGAGACTTTGACGTGATTGTCATCGGCGCCGGTCATGCGGGCTGTGAATCGGCACTCGCTTCAGCTAGGATGGGATGTAAAACGCTGCTATTGACGATCAATTTGGATATGGTGGCTTTTATGCCGTGTAATCCATCCATTGGGGGACCCGCTAAAGGCCATGTTGTTCGGGAGATTGATGCGCTTGGCGGAGAGATGGGTAGGAATACGGATAAAACTTATGTTCAAATGAGAATGTTGAATACGGGCAAAGGCGCTGCTGTTCATGCTCTCCGGGCACAAGCAGATAAATTCCTATATCAAAACACGATGAAGGAAACCATTGAGAATCAAGAGAACCTAACGCTCCGTCAAGGGATGGCAGAGGATTTAATTGTTGAAGATGGCGTAGTCAAAGGGATAATAACCAAGACCGGTGCCATGTTCATGGCTAAAGCAGTGGTTCTTACAACGGGTACCTACCTAAGAGGAAAAGTGATTATTGGTGAATTGATGTACGAAAGTGGCCCGAACAATCAACAGCCATCCATTAAACTGTCTGAGTCTTTGAAGAAGCTAGGGTTTGAGTTGGCTCGCTTTAAAACAGGAACGCCTCCTCGAGTACATAAAGACTCCATCGATTTCGACAAAACGGAGATCCAGCCTGGTGACGATAGGCCAAAGTTTTTCTCTTTTGAGACGACAGAAGAAATCCCTAACCAACTTCCCTGTTGGTTGACCTATACATCAGCGGATACCCATGAGATTATCAACAACAATCTGCATCGAGCACCCATGTTCTCCGGCAAAATTGAGGGAACAGGGCCTCGCTATTGTCCTTCAATTGAAGATAAAATTGTTCGTTTCGCGGATAAACCGAAGCATCAGATTTTTCTGGAACCAGAAGGACGTAATACTTCCGAATACTACGTACAAGGTTTATCCACCAGCATGCCAGAGGATGTTCAGCTTGGCATTCTACGGTCGATCCCTGGTTTAGAGAAGGTTGAAATGATGCGTACTGGCTATGCTATTGAGTATGATGCAGTCGTACCCACGCAACTTAAACCTTCACTTGAAACAAAGCTTGTCAGTGGACTTTTTACGGCAGGTCAAATCAATGGCACTTCTGGATATGAGGAGGCTGCTGGCCAGGGAATTATGGCTGGGATCAACGCAGCAAGAAAGGTGCAAGGTAAAGAGGCAGTTGTTCTTGACCGATCTGAGGCTTATATTGGTGTGTTAATTGATGATTTGGTTACGAAAGGGACGAATGAGCCCTATCGTTTACTTACTTCAAGGGCAGAATATCGCTTGCTGCTTCGCCACGATAACGCGGACATGCGACTTACTCCCATAGGTCATGAAATCGGATTGATTCGTGAGGAGAGATATCAAACCTTTTTGCATAAGAAGAGTACCATTGAGCAAGAAATAGAACGCCTGCAGAGAGAAAAGGTTCGCCCAGATGAGCAGACGGCAGAACTTTTACGTGGCTCGGGAACAACCGCACTCACGATGGTAATGGATGCATTAACACTCTTACGTCGACCAGAAATTACCTATGCTTATGTTGAAAAGGTCACCCCTTCTCCTCTCATGCTGACCGAGGATATGAAGGAGCAGGTTGAAATCCAAACCAAATATGCCGGATACATTGATAAACAGCAGATCCAAGTGGAGCGTCTTAAGAAAATGGAGAAAAAGAAGATTCCAGACGATATTCTCTACGAGGATGTACACGGTCTAGCTTCTGAAGCTAAACAAAAGTTGGCAAAAATTAGACCGATCTCGATTGGACAAGCCACACGAATTTCAGGTGTTACACCAGCGGATATATCCATTTTACTAATTTATCTCGAGCATTATAATCGAGTGAAAGCAGCCAGGAGTGATAAACTTGACAATTGATAAATATGATCCCGTTGAAATACTTTTTGAAAAGCTCTTGCTAGAGCGAGGGATAAAACTCTCGGATATCCATCAACAAAAGTTTCGGATTTACTTCCGCGAATTGGTCGAATGGAACGAAAAAGTAAATTTAACAGGTATTACAGAGCAGTCGGCAGTCTATATTAAACATTTCTATGACTCGATCTCACTTGCTTTCTTTATGGATATCAGCAAGTTTTCGACGATGGCAGACATCGGTTCAGGGGCGGGCTTCCCTAGTATACCCCTAAAGATTATCTATCCCGAGCTTAAGATAACGATAGTTGATTCATTAAACAAACGGATTTTATTTCTTAAGCATATAACGGAAGCTTTACAACTAGATCAAGTAAATACAGTTCATGGTAGAGCAGAGGATATTGCTCGTTTACCGGAGCACCGCGACCATTATGATTTGGTAACCGCTCGTGCTGTGGCTAAGTTAAATGTGCTAAATGAATTTTGTCTTCCTTTTGTTCGTGTGGGTGGTGTATTTGCGGCGATGAAGGGAGCCGATCCAACAGAGGAGTTGAAGGAGGGGCGATTCTCTCTTAAAGAATTGCGGGGAGAACTACAGAATACCTATTCCTTTACGCTTCCTATAGAAGAAGCCGAGCGGCACATTGTCGTGATTAAGAAAAGAGCGAGCACACCCGTCAAATACCCGCGCAAAGCGGGGGTCCCACTAAAAACACCACTTATTTAACCAATGTTGCGTATAAGCTGAAAGCACCTAAATGTTTCACGTGAAACATTTAGGTGCTTTCAGCAGGGTTCAATCGGTTCATTTTCCATATATAATAGGAAAAGCCATACAATAGTGAAAATGTTCACGGCAACTAGGCAGGAATATGAAAGCCGCGTGGAGAAATTAGGAGTAGAACATTCCTGTCTGGTATGAACGGCTAAGCTTACAGCCGAAGTTCGTACGGATATGAGTTAGGTGGGAAAGACTGATGAAAGAACAATTGTCAAAGCTGTTTGGCATGACCGAGCGCAGTACGATGGACGAAATAAAGCATATTCCATTAGACGAAATCGTACCAAGTCCATACCAGCCAAGGACAATCTTTGATGAGGACCGAATAGATGAGTTATGTCAAACCATAAAAACTCATGGCGTTATTCAACCGATCATTGTCCGCGTTCGTAATGGAAAGTTCGAGATCATCGCTGGGGAAAGAAGATACAGGGCAGTAAGTAAGCTTAGCATGGATACAATTCCAGCGATTGTACGGGAATTTAATGATGCACAAGCAGCTTCAATCGCTTTGATTGAGAACCTACAGCGCGAAGGTTTAACGGCTGTGGAAGAAGCGGTCGCCTACCAGAAGCTCATGGAAATTCATCAGCTAACACAGGAGAGCCTAGCTCAACGTCTTGGCAAAAGTCAGTCTACGATTGCCAACAAGATCCGTCTTTTACAGTTGCCTGTTCAAGTAAAAACATCATTGATTGAGCGGAAGATAACCGAACGCCATGCACGAGCGCTGCTATCGCTTGACAAAGAGGAATTGCAATTAAAGGTATTAAGCGATATTATTACTAAAGAATTAAATGTTAAGCAGACAGAAGCTCGCATTGCCTTTTATAAGGAAATTTCAGAGGTTGGAAAGAAGCAGAAACGGGTTTCTTTCTCTAAGGATGTAAGGCTTGCATTAAATACGATCCGTCAATCCGTTGACATGATTAGTAATTCGGGAATGACGATCAATACCGTAGAGCAAAACTATGAGGATCGTTACGAAATCATCATTACTATACCCAAGAGATAGCTTGATACAAATCGTACAAGTCGTTAAACATGGCAGACTTGGCCGGCTGTTGGGCCGTGCACAGGAAGCCGTTTTTCTTTTATATCAACGAATCTATTAAAACATGTGGACTTTATCAAGGATAAACGCCTGTCGGCGTCCTGTAGGGCCTTGCGTTTACCGATGCGGAATCAGAATGAACCTTATCTATTTTTTTATACATTCTGATATGGAATAAAAAGCTCCTTCGGGAGCTTTTTATTCCAGTTTATTCGGAATTTAAAGAATGTTCGTGATGGTAGACATTTTTTATAGAAAGATACCAATCCCGTGCCTATACGTACGGTGTTCTTTTCTGTCATGAACCGTTTATTTAATTTTAGCAGGAATGATTTAATATGAACTCCGGGGTGAACATTTTGTCCAAGACTATTGCAATAACAAACCAAAAGGGTGGGGTCGGAAAAACCACTACATCAGTAAACCTGGGTGCATCACTTGCATATTTAGGTAAAAAGGTGTTACTGGTGGACATTGATCCCCAAGGGAACACTACCAGTGGAATCGGCATCAATAAGGCAGATGTAAGCAATTGTATATATGATGTTCTGATTAACGATGTGCATCCAAAGGATGCGATTGTCGACACGACAATATCTAATTTAAAAATAATCCCAGCAACGATACAGCTGGCAGGCGCTGAGATTGAATTGGTGTCGACGATATCTCGAGAGGTGCGACTTAAACGCTCCCTTCAACTCATCAAGCATATGTTCGATTATATCCTGATAGACTGCCCGCCGTCTCTCGGAATTTTGACGGTTAATTCCTTAACTGCAGCGGATTCAGTAATCATCCCTATTCAATGTGAATATTATGCCCTTGAAGGATTAAGTCAGCTTTTAAATACGGTTAGACTGGTTCAGAAGCATCTAAATACAGGCTTGCAAATTGAAGGTGTCCTACTCACTATGTTTGATGCTAGAACAAACCTTGGAATTCAAGTGATCGAGGAAGTGAAGAAGTATTTCCAACAAAAAGTATATCAGACCATCATACCGCGTAACGTTCGGCTCAGTGAAGCTCCAAGTCATGGACAATCTATCATTACTTATGATCCACGCTCAAAGGGTGCTGAAGTATATATGGAACTTGCCAAGGAAGTGATTAGCTGTGAATAAGCGACTAGGCAGAGGACTTGATGCTCTAATACCGTCTCTCAACATTAATGATGATGATAAAGTGATACAAATCCCTTTGAATCAATTAAGAGCCAATCCTTATCAGCCAAGAAAAACATTTAATGAAGATACCATTAAAGAACTTGCTGCATCTATTAAGGAACACGGAATTATTCAGCCTATTATTGTACGCAGTGTTCTTCGTGGATACGAGATTATCGCCGGAGAAAGAAGATTTCGGGCTGCACAAATAGCTGAACTTGAAACGGTGCCTGCAGTTGTTAAACATTTCACGGATCGACAAGTCATGGAAATTGCCATTATTGAGAATATTCAAAGGGAAGATCTTAATGCCATTGAACTTGCTCAAGCCTATCAATCCTTAGCAGAGCAATTTCAAATGACGCAAGAAGAACTTTCTCTCAAGGTAGGGAAGAGTCGCTCCCATGTTGCAAACTTCCTGCGGTTGCTGCAGCTGCCAGAAGAAATAAAACAGTATGTTTCACGTGGAACATTATCTATGGGACATGCTAGGGCAATTGCTGGAGTAAAAAGCGAAAAGATGAAGAAACAGCTAGCGGACACGGTTATTCGTGAGCAGTGGAGTGTACGCGAACTAGAGGAAGAAATAAAAAAACAAGAACAACAGAATGACAAGGAATCGGTTAGAAAGAAACCAACGACAAGAAACAACCCATTCATTAATCAAGCGGAAGAAAATTTGCGGAGTTTTTTCCGTACGACAGTGAAAATAAAGCACGGGAATAAAAAAGGGAAGATTGAGTTATCCTACTATTCCGAAGAAGACTTGCAGCGTCTGCTCGATATGCTTCAGGGTCAAACCACTTAACTAGAATTACCGAAAAAGCATACCACCAACAGTCCACTAATCACGGATGGGAGGTATGCTTTTATATTATTATCAGAATGAATAATATTAGGTAGGGTTCATTCTGATACCGCATTGGTAAACGTTCGGTGCCAAAGGACGCCTTTAGCCTTGTATTATCAGAATGAATAAAATAAAAGTTTCTTCCTGAATCGTATCGCTTAACGAACGGTGCTAAAGGACGCCAACAGGGTGATTATCCTTGTTCTTACAAGTCAAAAAAGGCTGATAGTTGTTGGTGCTCTAAAATAACCATATGATTAGGGAACGTCACGACTTGTATCCATGTTTAGATTATAGTTTCAAAGTGGGGAGGGATAAGAATGAAAGGCTATTATTTTGATCATGCCGCTTCTTCTTGGCCAAAGCCACCTCAGGTAACAGAAGCGATGGTTAAGTGGATGGAAGGGAATGGAGCCAACCCAGGAAGGGGTGGCCATCACTTAGCCATGGAGGCTTCGCGGGCTATATATCGCTGCAGGGTGAGCTTGGCGCAGTTATTCAACATTGCGAATCCAAATGATATTAGCTTTACTGCAAATGCAACCGAAGCACTTAACTTAGCCATTAAAGGTTTTCTCCGCCGCGGAGATCATGTTATCAGTACAGAACTCGAACATAATTCAGTTAGACGTCCTTTAGAATGGGTTAGTCAAGAAAAGCAAGTTGAAATCACTTACGTGCCTGCAGATAAGCAAGGGCGGATTCAGCTTAATGAAGTGAACAAAGCGTTTCGCAATAATACAAAACTGCTGGTATGCAGTCACGCTTCAAATCTGCTAGGTAGTATTCTGCCTGTGCAAAAGCTAGGAGAAATGTGTAAAGCAAAGGGTGTCCGATTGTTGGTTGATGCTGCTCAGACGGCAGGAACGTATCCCATTGATGTGGAAAGTATGGGAATAGACATGCTGGCATTTCCGGGGCATAAAGGACTGCTTGGTCCGCAAGGAACAGGCGGCTTGTATATTCACCCAGACCTAGAGGTAGAACCCTTGTTTCATGGAGGAACGGGAAGCCAATCTGAAGAAATCCAGCAGCCAAATATCCGGCCAGACCGCTATGAAGCGGGTACAAGAAATACGGTAGGCCTTGTTGGATTGGATCAGGGTGTTCGCTTTATTATGCAGGAGACGATAGCTGAAATCCGGGAGAAAGAAAGCCGGATGATTCGCGTGTTGTTGAATGGATTAAGTATTTTAAACGGCGTAACTTGTTTTGGCCCACCTATAGGGGAAGAGCGTGTAGGAATTGCAGCTTTTACATTGAGAGATAAAGATCCGGCGGAGGTCGCGCATCAACTCGATCGCAGGTACAACATTGCCGTACGTGCTGGATATCATTGCACACCATTAGGACATAAGACAGCGGGTACACTAGAGACAGGTGCAATCCGAGCGAGTATTGGCTATTTAACGACAATAGATGAAATCGAGTATCTACTTGATGCCGTGGGAAAAATAATGAAGAATGACTAGCGGCATGCACAGCAAGACTGGATCAGATGGAGAGGGATGAAAGTATGGGGGAAGAAACAGTTTTAAGTCCAGAGATCTTTTTTGTTGGGGGAATGGTGTTATTCGGATTATCTTTCCTAATGTTCATTGTGCTATGGATACGGTTAGGCAAGCTTAATAAAAGGTACAAGCTGATGCTTAATGGCAAAACAGGGGTAGATTATGAAGAACTGCTGATCGGGATTCAAGATCAATTGAATGTATGGGGGAGCCAAACAACTGAAAACTCCCGTGCACTAGGAGCCATGCGGGAGCTGATGAAGAGTCAGAAGACTCACGTGGAAATGGTTCGCTATAACGCTTTTGATCAAAGTGGAAGTGAAATGAGTTTTTCTATTGCAATTCTGAACGATTACCTGGATGGTATTGTATTGTCAGGGATTCATAGCAGGGAGCAGACTTATATGTATGCCAAATCGCTCGAAAAGGGCGAATCCAAGCATGTATTATCTCCAGAGGAGAAAAAGGCAGTTCAACAAGCAAGCGGATCTAGTTCGATAAGAATAGATAAATAAACAACGAAGAGCAGTAAAAATCTAAAGTGGCAAGGAAGCCAAGCGCTCTATTCTCTGCTTAGGGCAGGGGAGGAAAAAAGGGTGATTCGTCCACAATGAAGCAGAGAGAGATAGATGGCTTTGGCAATAACCTCGGCAAGGTTGAAGACCAAGTTCAATCGAGTATTCTGCAGAACAAAGTATTCCATGAAACCCCCGACGTTGACGATACCTGTAATGTGCATATGACCAACCTCAGGAAGCTCCTTGTTTACGCCAGCGCCGGGCTTTAATGGACCGGGAGAAACCTTAACGTTGCCCACACTAGCAAGCTGTCCGAGGCAGGCGTCGATGCCGACAATGAACGGATCGTTATGGTCTCTTTTTATCTCCGATACCGTCTCACTGAGGTTCATTGCATGAACGGGAAATTCTAGGGTACCGTAGAGGGTAATATCACTAAAGTTATATTTTTTTAGCCTTGAACCGACAAGTGGACCAAGAGAATCCCCAGTAGAGCGATCCGTTCCGATACAAACAAAGACGACAGGGCGATAGTTGGGGATCTTCTGAAAGCACCCGGATAATAGGTTTGCAATACGCATGGCCACTTTCGCTTCATCCCCAGGGAAAATATGGGGGGTAAAAGAGGGGGAAGCATCATATTCGGGTGAAAGTTTCATAAGAATCCTCCGTCATCGTCTTATTTTTACTAGTATACGAAGGCAATGATAGTTTTATACGTAGTGATAGTTAGTTTGTCCAAGTATTTTAAAAGGAGGGCAACGGATGCTGCTCATTGCTTTCGACTCCACCCAGCAGGCATTGCGTATGGAAATGCTGCTCGACTACCTGGATATTGAATCCGACCCACAACCGACTCCAAAAGTGATTACAGCAGGCTGTGCGATATCCATAGCATTTGAAGAAACGGATTTGTCGGCTGTCGTAAGAATCGTTCAGGAAGAGAAGGTAGAGATTCGAGGGGTTTTTCGTAAAAATGGGCTAGACTATGAAGAGATTTTCATAGCTGATAAGTTAATTGATTAGATAAAACCTTAGGGGTCATCAAGGCAGAGGAGGATGTTCAAGTGGTAGTAATGGAGGTTATGAACCAATTAGAATCGGCCGGGAGCTATATTCGGGATCTAAAGGATTTCTTCTTGGCGCCAGAGCATTGGTCAAGCTTACTTTTTACCCTCATAAAGGTGTTATTAATCCTAATTATTGCCCGAGTGGTTAACAAAGTGGCTAAAGCGTCGGTCAAGCGGGTCGTTAGTGAGCGGCGTACGAAGTATTTGCGGGTTGACGCGCGGCGAGCGACAACAATTGGTGCCTTGCTGCAGAATGTTATTGCCTACGTGGTGAATTTTATTGCCATTCTCTTGATCCTGAGTCAATTTAACTTTAACTTGGCACCTCTGCTTGCAGGCGCAGGAGTCCTTGGGCTAGCGATTGGGTTTGGCGCACAAAGCATTGTCAAGGATATTATCACGGGATTCTTTATAATATTTGAAGATCAGTTTGCCGTGGGAGACGTTATTAGAACAGGAACGTTTAAGGGGACAGTGGAGGTTATCGGGTTAAGAGTTACTACAATCCGTGCTTGGACTGGAGAAGTCTACATCGTCCCGAATAGTACGATTCAAGCAGTGACGAACTATTCGATCAACAATTCCTTCGCATTGATTGACTTATCGTTTAGCTATGAAGAAGATATTAGTAAGGCAATTAAAGAACTTGATCAAATCTTGTTAACCTTGCATGAGAGAAATGACAACATCGTTAGTCTTCCGATTGTTAAAGGAATTCAGTCCCTTGGGGAGAGCAACCTATCGGTGCGAATCAGTATAGAATGTCGTCCAAATACACGGCAAGGGATCATTAGGGAACTGAACCAGGAGATCGAACGGAAGCTTAAGCTATTACATATGCCAACCGTAAAAGGTGCAGCCTATTTACCAGACGAGAAGGGGTGATAGTGATGGAGCGTAAATCGTTTCAGCTCGGGGATGTCGTGCAGATGAAAAAGCCTCATCCCTGTGGTGTGAATGAGATGGAGGTCATTCGAATGGGAATGGACATTCGTATTCGCTGCACGGGGTGTAAGCATAGTGTACTGGTCCCTCGTGCTAAATTTGAAAGCAAGATGAAGAAGATCTTGCGCTCTAACCCAGTATTGGCAGCACAGGAAATAGAAAGACGAACGTACGACGAAGAGGATTGAATGGAGAAGAATTTTCCGTTGCATACCATGGAGCCCGTATGTTACAATATAATTTGTCCGTAATGATAGGGCAATGGAGAGGTACCCAAGAGGCCCAAGGGGGCTGACTCGAAATCAGTTAGGCGTGTCAAAGCGTGCGTGGGTTCGAATCCCACCCTCTCCGCCATAATAAACTAGGCCAACCGTCCATTGTAGGGCGGTTTTTTGTTTCTCTATCAGAATGTATTAAATATGATATTCCATTGGCAAACGCACGACGCCACAGGATGTCGACTGATGGTTATCCTTGTTGATTATAAGGACGAATATTGTATGATGGATAGAGTTATGGATAAATCGGTTACTACGTTAGACTTGAGCATTTTTGTGATTATAAAAAGCAAGCTACGGGAGGGCGCAATGAAAGAGGCAGGACAACAAAACCAGGAAGCATGGAATACAGGCACCTATCAAGCTTGGCTTCAGCGGTTTGGCACACCAAAGGAAGCAGCGGATAAGATTATGGAATCTCCAGAGAAGCGAGTCGGTGCTGCTCTTCATCATATGGGAACGACTGTAAAGGGAAAGAAAATTGCCAATCTCCTTGGGTCGAATGGAAATAAAGCCGTTGCGCTCGCTTTGCTTGGAGCGAAGGTGACGATCGTCGATTTTAGTGAGGAGAACCAAAGGTATGCACTAGAGCTTGCTGATGCAGCAGGGGTAGACATTCGTTACGTAGTATCTGATGTTCTAAAGCTGCCTGCTGATGAATGGACAGGCGAATTTGATGTTGTATTTATGGAATTTGGGATTCTTCATTATTTTCAGGATTTGCTGCCCCTATTTAAGGTAGTTGCACGAATACTCTGTAAGGGCGGAGTATTGGTCCTTCAGGATTTCCATCCGGTTTCAACTAAATTGATCTCATCGAAGGGTACAACGGCAAATATTCGCAAGCACAAGGTAACGGGGGATTATTTTGACACTGCGTTAACGGAGAAGGATGCTGCGTTCAGCAAATTTGCATCAGACAATAAGGAAATGGACGCCTCACCGAAGGTCTATTTGCGGAATTGGACATTAGGGGAAATTGTGACCGCGGTAGCAGATTCAGGTTTGGTTATCAAAAAACTAGAGGAACTTCCGAATTTGTCTTCCGATGTTTTTGACAAAGGGATTCCCAAAACCTTCACGCTGATAGCAAACAACCAATAGATGCTTAAGTTACATAACCCCCAGATCACTTCACCATCCATCCTTACGCTTGAGGGCAATACGTTTCGAAATATTAAGAAATAGGCAGCAAAAAAGCCGCTTAAATGCGGCTTAGACAAGCAGTTTATTCAATTGCGATGCTTACGTGTCCATTTGCGGTTGTGATTTGTTGTCTTAGGGAAGGCTTCGCCCTTTCCTAAGGTGATAATTAGAGGATTGTTGATTCCCATAATATTGTCATTCTCACCAATTTCGATGTATTCCCCTTCATTAGGCGCATGCTCGCCTGGATTGAATTCGGTTTTTTCACCCATGTCGATCACCTCCATCGTCGCTTAGTTTGGACAAGAGGCTAGTGTTTCATGCAAGAAGGCTGCTCAAAACATTTGAAAGCTAGCGTTATCCTCTTAATAGAAGCCATCAGGGGTAAACCTTGTATTAATTTGTGAAAAATGTTATATTAAAAAATGTGCGAGTTTCTGTAGATAGTTCTCGCTCCTTGCTCCTTCGACATTTACGAATGTCCGCTAAGCCCAGGAGGGAGCCGCTAAGACCATAAGGAGGTGAATCGATTAATGCGTAAGTATGAAGTAATGTATATTGTTCGTCCGGATGTAGAAGAACAAAATCTTCAGTCCCTAGTCGAGAAGTTTCAAGGCATCATCAACAACGGTGGCGAAGTGACGAAACACGATGTCATGGGTAAACGCCGTCTCGCGTACGAGATCAAGAAGTTCCGCGATGGATTTTATGTTCTCGTTCATTTCAACGCAACTCCAGCAGTTGTAGTTGAACTTCAACGCGTGATGAAGATTTCTGATGAAATCATTCGTTACCTGATCGTTAATGACGTAGCTTAATCTGTTACAGCCGTAGCTGTCCGTTTATTTGCCGCCGTGAGGAGGATATCAGATGTTAAATCGCGTTATTCTTATTGGAAGATTAACACGTGATCCCGAGCTTCGTTATACACCAGCCGGTGTTGCCGTTACGCAGTTTACCCTAGCGGTTGATCGTAATTTTGCTACCCAGCAAAAGGAGAAAGAAGCCGATTTCATACCGGTCGTTACCTGGCGTCAGTTGGCAGAAACCTGTGCCAATTACTTGCGTAAAGGCCGTTTAGCCGCAGTGGAAGGCCGTCTTCAAATTCGCAACTATGACAACAACGAGGGCCGCAAGGTTTATGTGACCGAAGTGATCGCAGACAACGTGCGCTTTTTGGAGTCGTCAGGCTCGTCGAACCGTGAAGGTGGAAGCCCAGGAGGCAATAGCCGTGATGAAGTGCCGGGAAACCGACAACAACAAAGCGGCAGTGGAAGTGGTAGACGAGATCATCAGGATCCCTTCGCGGACGACGGCAAGCCGATTGATATATCGGATGATGATTTGCCATTTTAGA
>JACMJI010000287.1 GCA_014380705.1 Gorillibacterium sp.
AAAATGACCTCGACTGCGGATAAGGACGCCAGGACGATTGCCGAATTGCAGCTTGAGATCGAGCAGATAAAATACGATCGATTAGAACAGCAATTCAACAGTAAATCACTTAAGTCTAACATTGATGGTGAAGTTGTCTTTACTGAAGCCCTGGAGGAAGGGGATTATGTTGAGGCTTATCAGACGCTAGTCGTTGTCGCGGATCCTACGAAGCTGCAGTTGTCACTACGCATCGATTCAAGTAGTGATTATGCAAATGTCGATGTCGGCAGCCTTGCTGAGGTGAAGATCGATTCAAAGACCATGGAAGCCAAGGTTGTCCAAACGCCGAGCTCGGCCCCTCCCACCCTGAATAAGGATTTAGCCGAGCGATACGCAAAGACACTTTACCTGAAGTTAACCAACCCTCCCAAAGATGTAGAGATCGGCACGATGGCTGATGTTCGCATCATTACACAGAAGCGTGATAACGTGATCAAAATCCCCCGGAGTGGTCTGCGCAACTACTTGGGACGCAATTTCGTTCGGATCCTTGAAGAAGGCTCGCGGCTTAGGGAGCTCGATGTTGAAACCGGTATAACGGGTTCCACAGAAGTGGAAATATCGAAAGGGCTGGAAGAAGGCCAAGTCATCGTTCTACAATAAGGAATTCGTATTCCGCGGGTTAGGGAGGCTTTCAATTGGCCTTATTCACAATGATTCTTCGTAAAATGATCAAAAACAAGTGGCTCGTAGCCAGTCTATTTATAGGTATGCTAATGACATCCTCCCTGGTAAGCACGATGCCCATTTATTCTGAATCGATTCTTTCTCGTATGCTTGTCAAGGATTTGGAGCAATTGCAGGTGAACCGCCTCCAATATCCGACGACCCATTTCACTAGACTAAGCTTCACTGATGTCACCACGAACCAGAGACTTCAGATCATTAAGGATATGGATCATTATATGCTTAACGAGGCTGCTCCCGGCTTTCAGCTTCCCATCCGTGAGTATGTCATGGAACAGCAGACGAAACTCATGAAGCTCCAATTAGCTCATGCCGAAGAGGTTAGCAAGAAACTGATAAAAACTGCGTCAATCAAAGCTTTAAGTCATTTTGCTGAGCATATTGAATTGACCGATGGTAGACTTCCCTCCGAGACATTGGGCACAGATGGTATTTATGAAGTCCTAGTCAATCAGAAAACGCTGCTCGATTTCAACTGTGTTCTTGGCGATGTGATCCTACTTGATGATGATAAGGACGGAATCCATCTCCGCATCAAGCCTGTTGGCGTCTTTAGAAACAAACTGGAGGACGATCTCTATTTCCGTGATTTAAGGATGGGCGACTATAATCGCACCTTTGTCATGAATGAGAAACTATTTCAGAAGGAACTTGTATTGGGTCATAAGGCCATCATTTCTTCAGCCAGTTGGTACTTTGTTCTAGATTACACCAAGATGGAGCTGCGTAAGGTTGACGACTTCCTGGGTACAAGCGCAAATATCAGGACCCTCGCTCTTTCTAAAGTCAAGGCTTTCCAGACTGAATTTGTGGTTCCCGCCATACCAACGATTGAGAAATACTTCGAACGTTCCGAGCGCTTAAATAAGCTCATGTGGTCACTTAACGTACCGGTTCTCATCATGCTTGCTTTTTACATGTTCATGGTCTCTAATCTAATCGTTGATCGGCAGAAGAATGAAATCGCTATTCTTCGCAGCCGTGGTGCCTCCAGATGGCAGATCATCGCTTCCTTTGCCGTCGAAGGCTTTCTGCTAAGCGGAGCAGCACTACTAGCAGGTCCCTTTATCGCCATGCTGCTTACTCAGGCGCTCGGGGCATCAAACGGGTTTCTGCAATTCATCCAGCGAGCGGCCCTTCCCGTTCATGTAAGCGCCAAGGCATTCGCTTATTCGGGCATTGCTTCGGGTATCTCTTTTATCATGATGCTCATTCCGGTTTGGTCTGCTACACATGTAACGATTGTCGGGCATAAGCAGCAGATGGCTCGCATGCAGAAGGTACCTTTCTGGCACAAATCCTTTTTGGATATCCTCCTTCTTGCGGTTTCCATCTACGGTCTCTACTCATTCCGTGCGCGACTGAAAAACCTGCAAACGCTTGGGCTCAACTCGGACGATTTAAGAATCGAGCCTTTACAGTTCATCGTACCTGCTTTGTTCATCGTAGGTGCAGGTTTGCTGCTCCTTCGCCTCTACCCGTTGCTGCTGCGGCTGATTTATCGGATCGGACGAAAATGGTGGCCTCCATCATGGTACGCAACATTAATCCAAGTAGGACGCTCCAACAATCAATACCAGTTTTTAATGATTTTCCTCAGTATCACGATTGCAACGGGGGTATTCAGTTCTGGCGCCGCCCGGACGCTCAATAACAATATGGAAGAACGATTGCGCTACGCAGAAGGGGCAGATTTCTCAATAACAAGCCAGTGGCCCAACGATGCACCGCTCGAACCGATGCAGGGTGCCCCAGGTCCAGTCTCGCCCGCTGCAATACCTGTGTCCAAAACCATTCACTATACAGAGCCGCCCTTTGAACCCTATAAGAAGCTTCCGGGTGTACAAAGCGCAGCTAAAGTATTCATTAAGAAAAATGCGATCTTCTCAACCACTGGCAGCAATGGGAATGCTACCTTAATCGGCATAGACACCGATGATTTTGGCCGGACAACTTGGTTCTCCGATCACCTGCTTGACCACCCTCTAAATGATTATTTGAACTTGATGGCAACGGACTCGCGCGCTGTGCTCATCTCGAAGTCACTTGCTGATCAGAGGAAGCTGAAGCTTGGAGACACCATATCTGTCGGTTGGGGCGACATCACCCAGCAATCATTTATTGTTTATGGAATCGTCAAGTACTTCCCTACGTTTAACCCGAACCCGCCCCAGGGTTCTGTGAACACATCGGACGAAGCATCACTTGAGAACGCACCGATGCTCATTGTCGGTCATCTGTCGCGGATTCAGTTGCAGCTAGCGCTAGAGCCTTATCAGGTCTGGCTAAAAATGAAGCCAGGTTCCTCGACAGCTGAGCTTTACGAAGGAATTAAAGCAAAAGACATCATGGCAAACAATATCGTCAACTCTCGCGAAAATCTCACCAAAGCCAAGAACGATCCCTTCCTTATGGCTCTAAACGGAATACTGACCCTTGGCTTCCTTATTTCCATGATGGTGACCTTTGTAGGGTTCCTGCTTTATTGGATGCTTTCACTCAAAGGAAGAACCTTGCAGAATGGCATCATGCGAGCGATCGGGCTATCCTTGCGGCAGCTTATCGGCATGCTTGCGCTAGAGCAGCTGCTCACCTCGGGGACGGCGATTATGATCGGCGTCATTGTCGGGAATGTAACGAGCCGCTTATTCGTGCCAAACTTCCAGATGGCTTTCAATCCGAGCAGTCTCGTACCACCTTTTCGCGTCATCCTCTACTTTGCTGATTTTGCCAGATTATACATGATTGTCGGGTTTACTTTACTGCTGGGTCTCGGCATTCTCGGCTATATGCTATCCCGCATTCGGATCCATCAAGCGCTGAAACTCGGGGAGGACTAATCGATGATTGAATGCGAAGGCTTGGTCAAAATATACAAAGCTGCCGATCTCGAAGTGTTTGCGCTGCAAGGACTTGACCTCCGAGTAGAAGCTGGTGAATTGATGGCCATCATCGGCAACAGTGGAAGCGGTAAATCTACCCTACTTAACATGCTGGGTGGCCTAGACAAACCCTCCGCTGGCATGCTGAGTGTGGACGGAAAGAACATGCTGAAGATGAGTGAACGCGAACTTGTCCGTTACAAAAGAGAGAGCGTTGGGTTCGTCTGGCAGAATAACGCACGAAACCTTATCCCTTACCTCACCGCACTGGAGAATGTCGAGCTGCCTATCCTGCTTAAGGGACGACGCCGACGCCAGCGAGCACTTCAGTTAATTGAAGCGGTGGGTCTCTCTCACCGCAAGAACAATAAGCTCCATCAGTTATCAGGTGGCGAACAGCAGCGTGTAGCTATTGCGATTGCACTCGCCAACCAACCAAAGCTGCTGCTGGCAGACGAACCAACGGGGTCGCTGGATTCTCGCATGTCTGATCAGATTCTTGACCTGTTTCGTGAGCTCAATCGCACGATCGGCATTACGATTGTCATCGTCACACATGACCCTTTACTCGCTAAGAAGGTCGACCGTGTCGTCTCGATTCGCGATGGCAAGACCTCCTCCGAGATGCTGCGTCGGATATCCTACGCGGAAGAGCTTGTGGAGCTTGAACGCGGAATTGCCGCATCAGCTGAAGAAGACTCTCATGTCGAATATGCAATTATCGATAAGACAGGTCGACTGCAGGTGCCCGCAGCCTACCTCGAATCCATCGGCATCAAAGATGCAAACAAGGTGAAGCTCGAGCTGGTTGACGGCACCATCGTGCTGACTTCTCCTGAAGAACCCATGACGGTACCTTCAGGAAAGAACTCCATCTATGATAAATCTCTAACGATTCATAAATAGCCCAAGGATAAACGTCTATCGGCGTCTTGTAGGGCCGTGCGTTTACCGATGCGGAATCAGAATGAACCTTACCTAATATTTATACTTTCTG
>JACMJI010000288.1 GCA_014380705.1 Gorillibacterium sp.
TAAACTCAACACTCGACACTCAAATTCTCCACTTCAGGTTTCTTAAGCAGCCTTTTTTTATTCAAATACATCTCCAATTCACCGCGTTAATATGGTATAACATGGGTATTAAACCTAGAATGTTAATGTCCACGATTCTATTCCCTACATAGAACATTTGGAGATTATTTAGCTAGACAGGGTAACCCAAAAACTTATATATTCTCTAATACCAAAAAAGGTTGTCTCCCTAAGGAAACAACCTTTGTTTAAAATATTAGCCCGCACATGCCGTCCGATTCAAGTGCTTCAAACCTGCATAAGCAGGTGGGTGTCCGCAACTGTGTTTTTGAGGTCCTCGTCAAAGGAGGAGGCGTGTCATCAACCCAGCAATATAGGTCTCCCGAGAAACATGTCATTGGTTCAAAACAACATAAAATCGTAACGTACAGCGCAGGACTTTCAGGTAACTTATTATAAACATCTTAAGCACCGGAAGGCAACCTTTTATAACCAGTGAGAAGGTTATTTTTTCGGGGCTTCCAGTTCTTCCATTTTCTCCAACTCGATTTCGTTGCCTGCCTCTTCATCCAACTTTTGACCATAGCGTGTTTGTATCTTTGTGAAGCTTCTATGGAAATTCCAAAAGGAAGCAGCGGCCATAAGGCTGCCCATAAAGAAAACAGCGAGGAAAGAAAATCGAAAGGAAATATAGACAATAGCTCCATTAAGTACCAGTAGAGAAATTGAGCTAAAGGGTTGACCAATCGTCATGAGTAGACTGTTCTTCACGATCTGAAAAAGCTTCATATGAAGATGGGTCATCACACACAAGAAATTCAAAAAAGCAGCAACCAATAAGACCATGAGCATGAGGAATACGATGGAAACAATCTGATAAATCCCCGTTTGTCCCCGGTAAAAGTAAAAATTGACTACCAATAAAAAAGCGATGGCCAGAAATACGATCCCGCCTAACATACTTTGAACATAATTCTCTTTATAGCCCCGCCAGTAACTCCTCCAGAGCGGAACGTCCGGATCCCCAGTTACCCATTTGCGAGCAACGGAGAACATGGCGGCGCTTGCCGGTACAATCGAAAATGGCGCAACAATGGCAACCATTAAAAACCACGATTTAATAAAGTCCGTTGAAAGATCTGGGGACCTTAACAGCCCTAGGAATAAAAAAACAATTGGAAAAGAACTTATTAACCATAGAAGATTGATAGCAGATAGTCGCATTATCCATTCGGATATTCGATAAAATCCACCCATAATACCACGTGTTTCCAAAAAAAGCTCCTCCTCCGTACAGCTGTTTCTATAGTAGTCTCTTATTAGCTATTATATCCGATTTTTCCCGAAACCGATAGAACCTAAACACGAAACAATGAGCAGCCGCAATCAAATTTTTAAAATTTTTACCGATGCGGAATCATAATGAACCTTATCCAATATTAATACATTCTGACATCGCAAAAAAACAAGGCACCCCAAGCTCCAAAGGATCAGTGGGAATGCCTTGTTTTGTCGTGTCAATTATTCTTCGCTACTGCTCTTGCGAGGGCTGCTTGTGCGATTCTCATCGCGCTTGTAGCCTGAGCCGCCGCTGCGGGAGGATGAGGAGCCTTGACCACTGCCGTAGCTGTCGCGACGGGGTCTGCTGCTTCCATAACTGGAGCCGCCAGTGGAAGAACTTCCACCGGAGCCGCCAGTTCCACTGCCGCTGTAACGACTGCTGCCTTCGCGACGCTGTCCGCCACCAGATCCGTATTGACCGGATGGGCGTCTTCCAGCTGAACGAATATCTTGACGACGCTTCGCACGAAGTGGTTCTTCAGGTGTCAGTTCAACAACGATATCCTTGCGCTCACCGGTTAGAAGCTTCATAGCTGCTGCCAACAAATTAACGGAATCATATTGTTCAAGAAGTGAAATCACAACGCCCTTGTATTCATTCGTTTCCTCTTGTTGCATGATGTCAATAAGACGCTCTGCTGCCATTCTTTGCTTACCTTCGATAGCCTCGGCAAGGCTCGGCAATGGTTGCTTGGTAATATGGTGACGAGTCATCTTCTCGATAAAATGCAAATGATCAATTTCCCGTGGAGTTACGAACGTAATCGCTTTACCTTCTTTACCTGCACGACCGGTACGACCAATACGGTGTACATAGCCTTCTGGATCCTGAGGCATGTCAAAATTCACAACATGGGTTACTCCAGATACATCAAGTCCACGTGCTGCAACGTCAGTTGCGACTAGAACGTCAATACTGCCATCGCGGAATTTACGCATAACACTGTCCCGCTGGTTCTGGGATAGGTCGCCATGCAAGCCTTCGGCAGAATAGCCACGCTTCTGCAACGCTTCAGAAAGCTCATCAACCCGACGTTTCGTCCTACCGAAAATAATGGCCAGATCGGGGGACTCCATGTCAATTAGACGGCAGAGAGCATCAAACTTCATTTTTTCTTGAACTTCAATGTATACTTGCTCGATGTTCGGAGCGCTAATCTGCTTCGGAACAACGGAAATATGCTCAGGGTTTCTTAAAAACTGTTGGGCAAGACGCTGAATATTGCTAGGCATCGTTGCGGAGAACAGCATGGTGTGGCGTTCAGCAGGAACAAGCTTAAGGATACTCTGGATGTCTTCCATAAAGCCCATATCCAGCATTTCATCCGCTTCATCCAAAATAACCGTTTGTACATCATCCAGCTTGATGGTCTTCCGGTTAATATGGTCTAATAAACGACCCGGTGTGCCGATAATAATTTGAGGACGCTTCTTAAGGGAACGAATTTGTTTAACGATGTCTTGTCCACCGTAGATCGGCAGTGAACGAATGCCTTTAAAACGACCTAATTTGCCGATTTCTTCCGCAACTTGGATCGCAAGTTCGCGTGTCGGGCACATAATTAGGGCGACAATACGCTCTTCTGTTGTAACTATTTTTTGAATAAGCGGCAAACCGAAAGCTGCTGTTTTACCAGTTCCTGTTTGAGCTTGTCCAATCAAATCTCGTCCTTCAAGTGCGATTGGAATAATTTTTTCCTGAATAGGCGTCGCTTCCTCAAAGCCCATTTCAGTTACGGCTCGAATTACTTTTGCCTCCAAGCCGAATTCATTAAAAGTTTTCAATATAAATCATACTCCTTTTCCCGGGCATTATTTGCCCTTTCTCTTTCTTAACGCCATGCGGCGGCTCCAGTACGGTTTTAAGGAAAATGCTGCCGGTCTGATCAAGCACCCATTCGGTGCATAAAAAAGCATTTCCCTTTTTAGCAGGAAAATACCGCCGTACTAAAGAACATCGTCTGTTAGTATAGCACA
>JACMJI010000289.1 GCA_014380705.1 Gorillibacterium sp.
CGTTTCGGCAAGCACACGAGGTTATCGGACGGATTGTTCTCTACTGTATCCAGAAAGAAACCTATTTGCTCCAATTAAGTATGGACGAATTTCGGGAGTTCTCTGACCTATTTGACGAGCGGATCTATGAGGTGCTGGAGCCGGAGCATGTAGTGAATGCCCGTAACGTTTATGGCGGAACAGCACGCAGCCAGGTGGAGCAAGCGTTGGTGAGAGCGGAGCTAGCTACTGCGGAGACAACGAAGTGGTTAGAGGCTCATATCACAAAAGTAGTGGAGTAAGAGATTAAGGGGCAGTCATTCTTTCGCCTTGGAGGAAAAGAACCCCAATATTAATCGACATTACGGAAGGAACCCGCCCTAGGATCAGGGCAACGGTTCCTTCTTTTTTGATTATTCAGACTTTTCGAGCCAATGTGTGCTATTTCGCCTTGTACATCAATAGGGGGTCATGTACAATTGAACCTATGTGAAATAGATGAAGAATATATGACTATTTTGCTAATGTCAGAGGATTATAGATAGAATTGTCGAAAGTGTTAAGGGCTTACTAGTGACAGGAAGTGATAAAAGATGATCGAAATGAATGATGTGTGGAAAACCTATCCGGACGGAACGATCGCTGTTCGTGGAATTAATCTAAAAATTGATCCAGGCGAGTTTGTATATGTGGTCGGGCCATCTGGAGCCGGCAAATCAACCTTTATGAAGATGATTTATCGTGAGGAACGGCCAACCAAGGGAACGATCTTCGTTAATGGATTTAACCTGGGGAAGCTTAAGCCCCGAAAAATCCCTTATGTACGCCGTAACATTGGAGTTGTCTTTCAGGATTTTCGTCTCTTGCCGAAGCTTACAGTGGCGGAGAATATCGCTTTCGCGCTTGAGGTTATTGAAGCCCCGAAGAAATTAATCCGCAGGCGAACCCAAGAGGTTCTGGAGCTTGTTAAATTGAAGGATAAAGGCGCATCATTCCCTAATCAGTTATCCGGTGGGGAGCAGCAAAGGGTATCAATCGCCCGGGCTATTGTCAATAACCCCGCGGTCATCATCGCGGATGAGCCTACAGGAAACTTAGACCCCGAGACGTCGTGGGGAATTATGAAGCTATTAGATGAGATTAATTTTCGAGGTTCAACCATCATTATGGCTACACATAACAAGGATATTGTAAACACAAAACGCAGGCGTGTTATTGCGATTGAGAAAGGCACCATTGTACGTGATGAGCAGAGGGGGGATTACGGCTATGAAGATTAGCACCCTCCGCCGCCACCTGCGCGAAGGGGGTAAGAGCTTCTTTCGGAATGGCTGGATGACCTTCGCCTCCGTCAGTTCCATTACCATTTCGCTTTTTATACTAGGCCTATTCTTAGTACTTGGAATCAATCTTTCTCATATATCAAGTCAGCTCGAGAATGATATCACCATCACGGCCTATATGCAGTTTGACGCGACAGATGATGTTGTGAAAGAAGTGGGAGTTGCTATCAAGGCCATTCCCGACATTAAATCCGTTAAGTTTATCTCCAAAGAAGACGCTTTAATTGAAATGCGCAAGACCATGGGAGATGAACTTGAAGGCTTTGAAGGGGATAGCAACCCGCTTCCAGATGCCTATGAGGTTCAGATTAAAAAGCCGCATGAGATTGATTTGGTTGCGGATAAGATTTCTTCTTTGAATGAGGGCAGAGAAATCCCTGCTATAGATGAAGTGAAGTATGGCAAGGGTACGATTGATGCTTTGTTTAGAGCAACAGCAATCGTTCGCTACATCGCAATCGTTTTTGTTGTCTGTCTTGTCTTTACCTCAATGTTTCTGATTTCAAACACCATTAAGTTAACAATATTAGCACGAAGTCGCGAAATTAAGATCATGAAGCTGGTAGGAGCAACCAACAGCTTTATCCGCTGGCCCTTTTATATCGAGGGAGCGTTAATCGGATTTATGGGTGCGATTATCCCCACAGCTATTTTAGTTTATGGTTATCATTTTTTATTGAATTATTTTACATCAGAACCATCACCCGCCTTGATGACCTTATCCCCTTTCTTGGATATTGCTTATCCGATCACTGGTATGCTTATGGCAATCGGTTTGGTGATTGGAATCTGGGGCAGTACTCTTTCGGTTCGCAAATTTTTGAAAGTGTAGGAGGACGGTATTTTGAATCGGACCCTGACCGCATGGATCGCCATATTTCTCGCTGCCAGCTTGTTGGTTCAACCGCTTGTGGCCCAAGCTGGAGCCAAGGAAGATATTGACCGCCAGCTTGTTGAAATTCGCAAGCAAGAGGTTAAGTCAGCCGCCACACGGAAAGACGCGGATACGAAAGCTAAACAGCTTAGCTCAGAGAAAAAGCAGCAGATTGTTACTAGAGAAGAGCTTGAGAAAGATATTAAAACACAAGGCAAAAAGCTCAATGAGCTTGAGCTTAAGATTACAGATACGAGCCTAAAGCTGCAGGAAGCTGGAATAAACCTGGAATCGGCACAGGCTCGGGTTGCAATGCGCGATAAATTCTTAAAAACCAGAGTGCGGATGCTTTACAAGAAAGGCACGGTTTCCTATCTCGAGGTACTGATGAATTCGACTAGCTTCAGTGACTTTATCAATCGCTACGACTCTATTAAAACGCTAGTTGGACAAGACAAGAAAATTCTTACTCAGAACAAACAGGATCGCGACGAGATCGCTGACCTAAAGCTGGGTGTTGAGAAAAAGTTAGTAGAGGTTAAAGATTTGTACGCGGAATCAGAAACGGTACGACAGTCCTTGATGGCCAAGGAGAAGCGAGTGAAAGCAGTGATCGCAAGCTTAACGAAGCAGCAAGAGGAAGTTGAGGAAGTCAGCGAGGATCAAGAAGCTAACCTGATTGCCTTAGCCAAGCAGAAGCAGAAGCTTTATGCCGACAAGAACGCGATCCTGGAGAAGGAGAAGCGGGCACGGGAGGCTGAGGCTCGTAGGCTTGCTGCGCTTAAAGCCCGAAAGAGCAGCTATGCAACTCCAGCTACAGCGGGCAGAGGGAATGGCCAATTGCTATGGCCTGTACCTGCAAGCGATACCCTCACCTCTTATTTTGGGTACCGGATTGATCCGATAAAAGGGTACAGGAAGCTGCATAAAGGCTTAGACATTGGTGCACCCAAAGGGACGGACATTGTTGCAGCCGAGAGCGGAACGGTGTTAATTGCATCATGGGTTAGTGGTTATGGCAATTGTATTGTCATTGATCATGGGGACGGTTTATGGACTTGGTATGGGCACATCAAGGAAGGTGGAATTTATGTCAGTGAAGGAGACGCGGTCAAGCGTGGCCAAGTCATTGCCGGCATCGGCTCAACTGGAGATTCCACGGGCAACCATCTTCACTTTGAAGTAAGAGTCAATGAGTCGCCTGTTAATCCCTTACCCTATCTTCAATAAAAAATAATACTAATCAGAGCCCAAGAATCATATACTGTTAAAGTGAGACAGGCTCGGATTAAGGTGGTGGAGGTCAGCTATGAATTTTAAAGGCCGTACTGTCATCGCTTTTGTGCTGCTGGCGCTTTTTGCCGGCAGCCTTTTAACAATGGCAGCAAGTCATTCTCCCCTATGGGAGAGAGAAGCACAACCGGTGGTTTCGCAAGCTCCGCCTAAGACAGAGGGCGGATTATCCGGAGAAGCACTAGAGAAGGTAGAGAAGGCCTATGATTTAATCGACAAAAACTTTTTGACCAAGGTTGAGAAAGTGGACATCGTTAACGGCGCGATTAATGGCATGCTCGAAGCGCTGGATGACCCTTATACGACCTACATGGACCAAGAGGAAGCGAAGCTGTTTGACCAGACCGTCCATTCCTCGTTTCAGGGAATTGGAGCAGAATGTTCAATGGTGGATGGGATAGTCACCGTCGTAGCCCCAATTAAGGGAGCACCAGCAGAAAAGGCTGGGATCCGTGCGGGGGACGCAATTCTTGTGGTAAATGGCGAGAAAATGGACGGACTAACCTTGAATCAGGCTGTTTCCAAGATCCGCGGGGAAAAAGGCACGCAGGTTAAGCTCTCCATCGGTAGAGCGGGTGCAACAGCACCGCTTGAGATTGTGGTTATTCGTGATGACATTCCCGTAGAGACAGTCTACGCCGAAATGATCAATACGGAGATCGGTAAGATCGAGATTCGTCAATTTTCTACGGACACGGCTGAACGGTTCACGGAAGAATTGAATAACCTTGAGCAAAAGGGCATGAAGGGCCTCGTCATTGATGTTCGTGATGATCCCGGGGGTCTGCTTGATTCCGTACTTGATATTTCGAAGCATTTTGTAGATAAGGGCAAAACCATTCTTCAGGCTGAGGATCGGGAGGGCCGGCGCAGCACCAAAGCGGCTGATGGCAAGTATCCGGTTCGAACCTACCCCGTCACTGTGCTGATTAATGGAGGAAGCGCAAGTGCCTCCGAGATTCTAGCAGGAATCATCAAGGAAGCCTCCGGTGGCCAACTTGTCGGTGAAAAATCCTTTGGCAAAGGGACCGTTCAGGTAACCTATGAGGATGAAATGGGTGATGGCAGCAACATCAAAATGACGATCATGAAATGGCTGACCCCAAATGGCAACTGGATTCATAAAAAAGGGATTGAGCCTGACATCACGATCAAGCAGCCAGAAATTTTTACGACAACCGCGCTAACCAAGCAGCAGACGCTCAAGACCGATATGGTTGGAGATGATGTCAAAAAGCTGCAGGTGATGCTTGAGGTATTAGGGTATACACCCGACCGTAAAGATGGTTATTACAGTGTGAAGACGGCCAGTCAAGTGAAGGCTTTACAAAAGGCTCATAAGCTGCCGGAAACCGGAGAGGCCGATGTAAAGACGCAGAACGTTCTAGAGACGGAAGTGCTTGCTGAAATCCGTGATCCGAAGAATGATGCTCAGCTAACGGCAGCTGTTAAAGCTACAGAAAAAGCGTTGAAACCATAAGTCGATTTATTGCTGATGAAGGAATCTAAGATAAAAACGTCGAATTTAAGAGGGGAAGGTAAAACCAGCAGGTTTGCCTTCCCATTCTTTATGCAAAAGGGGAACCTGCGGCTATGGATGTAATCCGTGAATGTACCGAACACCTTCTGCTTGCTCTAGGCCGGATGGCCCTAAATCCTTTTTATTACATCGGCATCGTATTCATTACCCTGCAGTACAGAAGACAAATCATATTAGAACGCAAGTTTTTTGCTAATCGGCTGCGTTCTTTACCGCGAGAAGTATTTCGTATGATCGCTTGGGGATTCCTTGCGGGTCTCATTGCATCCCTTATCATGTCTATCACAGGGTTCAAGATGAATCCCCAATCTGGTATGCTCTTAGGGTTGATCACATTGATTCTGTTGTTTTTGCGTGTGCGCTTCCTGTGTCTAGCTTATGCTGCCGGTGTTCTAGGAATCCTGCGAATGGCATTATCGTCTATCCCGGGTTATGACCAAACAAGTGGGCTAGCGGGCTGGTTGAGTGATGCCGTAATGGGTTCTGACTTACCCTCTTTGTTCACTCTTGTAGCTGTTCTGCACCTATTGGAGGGGGGACTGATCCTCATTCAAGGAAATCGATTGGCTTCCCCGTTATTTGTCGAAAGTAAGCGTGGTAAAATTGTTGGTGCTTACCATCTTCAGGGCTTCTGGCCAGTTCCACTATTCCTGATTGCCCCGTTATCCGGTGGCAACTTTCAGCTCACATGGCAGCCGCTTTTCTCGGGAAACTGGCAGGTGTCAGGTTGGGATCTTCTTGTTTTACCAGCGGTCATGGGCTTCTCACAAATGACACTCAGTTTCTTGCCTAAGGCTAAACTCAGACAAGGGGCAGGACTTATTCTTGTCAATGGTGTTTTCCTGCTAGCGGGAAGTGTTATCACTTATTATTGGTCTCCTTTTGGCTGGGTCGTGTCGGTGCTCTCCATTCTGATGCTCGAAGGGATCGTATGGTATGGTGCACGACTGGAACGTCAGCGCAGCCCCATCTTTGTTAACGGCAAGGACGGGCTGAAGATCCTTGCTATCCTGCCAGGCAGCGCTGCTGAGGCGATAGGACTTGCCGTCGGGGAATCGATCTATAAGGTTAATGGTGAACGGGTTCAGACAAAAGAGGAACTGCACATGGCTTTGCGGTTGAATTCAGCATTCTGCAAGCTTGAAGTCATCAACCTAGAAGGGCAGAACAAATTCGCTAGTCATCCCCTATATGAGGATCAGCATCACCAGTTGGGCTTGATTCTTTCACCCGAGAATACCGAATTATTCTTCCTTAAGGAACGTCCATTTCCGATTAGCTCCTATGTACGTCGAAAGTGGATGGGTGTTATCCATAGGGGTGGGGTCGATCTGGGGAATAGCGGGAGATAGCCTTTGCCCCTTAACTACAGGGGTACCAGTTAAATTCTAAAACCTGAATGGTAAAGAGTCCAGAAGGACTTATTCATATGAGTGTTAAAGGAGAAGAAGCCACCTGATCCGCTTATGCGGGTCTCAGGTGGCTTCTTCCTTACGTTTCACGCTAAAATTAGCGCAACACAACAATTTCAACGCGGCGATTTTTCTGCCGATTAGCTTCGGAATCATTAGCTGCGATTGGCATTGTATCTGCATAGGCAACGGATTGGAAGACATCACGGGAAAGATTCTTCTGCTCTGTAAAATAGCGGAGTACCGATAGTGAACGTTCAGAGGAAAGCCGCCAATTGTCTTTATAAGCAGCTCCACTTGATAATGGCAGATTATCGGTGTGTCCTTCGATGCTAATCTCTGCGTTTAACGTAGGAATTAGACTGCCTAATTTGTCCAGTACGGGAAAGGCGCCTGATTTGAGATCTGCCTTCGCTAAATCAAACAAGAAGTAGTCTTTAAGGGTTACGGCAATACCTCGGGTTGTATCCACAGCGGATACTGTTGCCTCTAGGTTATTATCATCAATATATTTAGTAATCTTCTGAAGGAGATCCTGAAGCTCTTGCTCCTTTAAAAGAAGTGCAGCCTTCTCAGCCTGCTCCATAGCGTCGGTTTTATCTTTGTCGCCAACGCCGACATTGTCTTTATCCTTATCTTTATCTTTATCATCCGTTTTTGGACTAACCTCGCCAATCACTCCGCTGCCCCCACCGCCTTGCGGAATCATCGAATCTGATTTGTTGAAGGAGAACTGCAAGGATTGCGATAGCTGGGCGTACTTCTCCATGTCAACCTTACTCATGGAGTACATGACGATGAAAAAAACAAGTAAAAGCGTAATTAAGTCTGAATAGGTGATAAGCCAGCGTTCACTGCTTCCATGCCCTTCGTGCTTATGCTTCTTAGATCGCCTCGACATTGGACCCCGCCTCCGCCTGATATTTCTTGCTGCCTTTATCCTGGAGGAAGGAATTTAATTTTTTCTTAATCAATTGAGGGTTTTCTCCCGCCTGGAGTCCGAGAATGCCTTCCAGCATCAGTTCCATGTCCGAGATTTGCTCCTTGCTGCGCATCTTGATTTTGTTCCCAATAGGTAAAAAAAGTAGATTTGCGGCTGCTACACCATAGAGGGTTGCAACGAAAGCAACAGCAATCTTCGGTCCGAGTGAATCGGGATCCGTGAGGTTTCCTAATACATGGACCAAACCGAGTACCGTACCGATGATACCGATCGTAGGGGCATAGCCACCCGCTGCATCGAACATCTTGGCATATCCATCGTGCTTGGATTCAAGAGCGTCCATCTCTAGCTCCAGGATTTGACGGGTAAGCTCAGGGTCTGTTCCATCCACGACCATCAGCAAGCCTTCTTTAAGAAAAGGGTTGGTGTGTTCTTGGGCTCTCTGCTCAAGAGCAAGTACGCCTTCCCGACGAGCAACGGTTGCCATATCGACAATCTCATTAATAATCAAATGGGGATTACGTTTCCTCTCTACAAAGGCCATGGATAGTGCCTGAGGAAATTGTTTCAATTGCGACATTGGAAAGCTGATGATAACAGTAGCGATGGTTCCACCAAATACGATAATGGCGGCAGTCATAATCATTAATGATTCTATATGCCCGCCCTCTAGAGCATAACCACCGATCAAAGATGCAAATCCAAAAATAAGGCCAAAAATTGTAGAGATATCCACACTGTTCACTCCAGTTCATTTATAGGTTTTGGTTCTTCAGGGAGATTGACCCAGAGATTGCATCGTACAAGGCAAATAAGGTATAATGAAACGAACATGTATTCTTATTTTGAATAAAAGCTGAACATTAATTATATCGGAATTTGTCGTCCCAAATGTTAGAGTAATTCCTTAAATGGCAGGTGGTGAGCCCATGAGCAATATTATAGTGAGCAATAAA
>JACMJI010000290.1 GCA_014380705.1 Gorillibacterium sp.
GGACACGAATTATGCCTCCCACCATATTTGCGTTTATTTCCTTCCCAATCTACACGCAGAATATCGGGATAGCGCTTAGCCATCCAAGCCGGATGGGCTGATGTGCTCGTCCCCAAACAAACCTGCACTTGACTTTCTTGCAGTTTCTCTAGTATTTCATCCAGCATTGAAAAATCATATTCTTCTTCGGATAGCTGGAGCAGCGGCCAGGAAAAAACATTGACGGTGGCTACATCTATGCCCGCCAACTGAAATAAGCGAACATCCTCGTCCCAAATCTCTTTATCCCACTGCTCCGGATTGTAATCCCCGCCATACCAGATTTTCTTTAGCTTGTCATTAATCGGCACCCTGATCACTCCTATTCTTTGATACCACTAAAATCGACCATTCCCGAAGAGATATAGACTGTTTATATAAGATTAAAGTTTTAACAGCTAATAATCTATTATTAGATTCAACAATATATAGTACAGATTCAACAAAAGTGTTCTAGAGTTATGGACCTTCACTGCCACGCAATGTCTCTTAGGGCGCACCGACTTCCTTATTATTTATTGCGAAAAAGCAAGCTTTACACCTATAATACAAGCAATACAAATTATCAAAAGGAGAGATCAAATCTTGAAACACAAGGACGCTTTACTTCGAGCTCAGGCTTCAGTTGATCGCGCTGCAAGTGCGGTGATGGAAAATAATCGTTATCGTTTAGATTACCACGTCATGTCCCCTGCTTTTTGGATTAACGACCCGAACGGTTTTGTTTATTATAAGGGACAGTATCACCTGTTCTACCAGCACCATCCATACTCCGTAGAGTGGGGACCTATGCACTGGGGGCATGTTGTCAGCGACGATCTCGTTAACTGGAGGCATCTTCCTATCGCACTAGCTCCTAGTGAACCTTATGATTGTGGAGGTATTTACTCAGGCAGCGCTGTAGCGGAAGGGGATACCTTATATCTATTTTATACAGGAATAACTGACCAAGGCGGCCAGGTTCAGTGTGTTGCTAGGAGCCAGGACGGAATACGATTTGAAAAGTATGCAGATAATCCGATCGTACAACCACCGAATGAAGAAACACATGACTTTCGCGATCCAAAGGTGTGGAGAAAAGATCAAACTTGGTATATGGTCATCGGTTCCAAAGCGGATGGCAAGGGAAATGTTCAGCTTTACAAGGCAGACGAGCCTCTTTCCTGGACATACGTCGGCAAGATGGCGGAAAGCGATGGTGCACTTGGGGAAATGTGGGAGTGCCCTGATTTAGCTCACGTTGGCGACCAGGACCTGCTATTCTTATCTCCGATGAATATCCGGGGGATAAACAACCTAAACATTATTATTCAAGGCAAGATGGATTATACTGCTGGCAGCTTTACATTAGGGCCATGGCGGGATATGGATTACGGTCATGATTTCTACGCCTCGCAAAGCATGGAGAACGACCAGGGACGCCGGGTTATGATCGCCTGGATGGATATGTGGTGCGCCCCCATGCCTTCGCAGAAGGAGGGTTGGGCAGGAGCAATGACCCTGCCGCGCGATGTACTGATCAGCGAGAACGGTTCAGTGCTCACTCCGCCGGTTCCCGAACTGGAGAAATTGCGAGGTGAGCATATTGCTGAGCAGCAGCTTGTCATTTCTCCCGATCAACCAAACGGGCTTAATGGGCTGCAGGGTGATGCATTAGAGATCAAAATCATTTATGACCTAAAGAAAAGCAGCGCTACACAATTCGGTATTGCTGTAAGATGTTCCGTTGATCACTCCCAAGCGACTTTAGTAAGCTTCGACGTCCCTTCATCCACAATTCTCGTTGACCGTTCAAGGTCCGGAGAACCTGTAGGCGAGGATAGACCCTGCAAAGTGGACATTCAGGAAGGGAAACTTATTCTCCACTTGTTTGTTGACCGATCCTCTTTAGAGGTATTTGTGAATGCTGGGGAACAAGTGATCACAAACCGCATCTATCCGGATCCGGCGAGTCTGTACGTTGAATTATTTTCTTCGGAAGGAACCGCCTATATCGAACAGATTGATGCTTGGCAGTTAAATGCGATTTGGTAGAAAGTTGATTTCCAAGGATAAACGCCTGTCGGCGTCCTCTGGCGCCGTGCGTTTACCGATGCGGAATCAGAATGAACCTTATCTGATTTTTTATACATTCTGATGTAGTATAAAACAGCCGCCTCTCCGGGATGATCCGGGAAGCGGCTGTTTTTTTATTAAAAACCCGACATGTCATATACCTCATTAGCGGCCGTACAAGCAACGACGTGACGACTGGTTTGCAGCGGTCTTGTTGATCTCGGGCGATCTTTGCGTAAATGAAGCTGCTCTACCGTCAGTTTCTTTTCCGATAAAGCTTCATCAAACTCCCTCTGCGCCGCCTGCTTTGCCTTATACAACATCATGAGCACTCGGCTGTAAACGTTTATTGCTCCATCCCCCGTCGTCTCAATGGGTAAAAAGATCGCTTCAGGGTATTTCTCAGTAATTAAGGACTGGATCCCATCGGATACGCCGGAGGAAGGCAAACACCCAAATGGCTTAACGGAGATTGTCATGTTGACTTTTCGTTTAACTACATTCAGGATGAGCTTCCCTACCTCCATATGACCTTCTCCGCCGCGAAGATGATTGTTATAGTGTTCATGGGCAACTTGGGCAATCTCCTCCATGTCAGGTAAGTGATAATTATGCAGTCCCATTGCCTTGGCGTACATTTGAAACATAAAACGTAGAATGCGGTCTGCCAACCATAACTTACTTAAACGAATTATTGGATTTATGCCTTGCAAGCCATGTTTGCCTGAATCGGCTTCGCGCAGGTCAATTCTCCTTAAGGTATCGTAGCGCCCCGACCAAATGAGAAAGAGAATCCACGCCAATACCGGCTGTACTTCTACCTCCGCTCCCTCCTCCTCCAAAAATTGTTGGAGCTGATAATTGCCATCACCCTCTGTGGTCATTGCCCAAAACTCA
>JACMJI010000291.1 GCA_014380705.1 Gorillibacterium sp.
GCGAGCCGCTGTGCTGCCGCGAGCCGCCGCAGGCCGTGCCTCGGCGCCACGACGCAGCGCCTGCGCCTCGCGGAGCACATCCTGCCCGTCCAGGCGCATGATCTGATCCGCAAGCAGCTTGCTCGCTTCCTCCTCCTGCTGCACCTTGCCGCGCAGCAGCAGCAGGCTGCCCTTCTCAACCTGGCTGCGAGCGGTTCTCCACAAGCTAGGGAAGATCACGACCTCTACTTTGTCTATCCGATCCTCCAGCTCAAGAAAAGCCATTTGCTGACCTTTTTTGCTAACAATCTCCTTTATAGAGACGACCATGCCCGCAATAACCGCTTCGCGTCCCTCCGGAACATCAGCAAGGTACGAAATCGGTTCAATGTCCAGGGAAAGCATGATGTCATCGTAATCATCCAGCGGATGCCCGGATAGGAATAGCCCGAGAAGCTCACGCTCCATCTCCAACTGCTCAGTGTTTGAGTAAGGTCGGACATCGGGATAATCAACCGTCCAATTGACCTCCTCTGTCAAACCAAAAAGATGGAGTTGGAGATCGTCGCGCTCCTTTTTCCATTTGAGGGCCATTTCTACCATGTTATCTAGCACGGCTACAGCCTGTGCCCGATGGGTGGATATCGAATCGAAGGCTCCGCCTTGGATGAGGGATTCAATCACTCGTTTATTGCAGACGCGAAGATCCACCTTCCGGCAGAAATCCAAGAGATCCGTATAAGGTTCTTCTTGCCTACCGGAAATAATCGCATCAATGGCCTGAATACCCACGTTCTTGATCGCAGCTAACCCAAATCGAATTCTCCCATGACCCGCTACGGGGGTAAATGTCACGCGACTCTCGTTCACATCAGGAGGCATAACTGTAATTCCTGTCCGCCGACACTCATCCACATATTCTGCCACCTTACGGTGATTACCCATATTAGCTGTAAGCATAGAAGCCATAAAGGATGTCGGGTAATGAGCTTTTAGATAAGCGGTTTGATAAGCCAATACACCGTATGCAGTGGCATGAGCCTTGGGAAAGCCATAATTGGCAAAACGCACAATCATGTCATACACCTTATTCGCATCCTCCAGTGTATAGCCCTGCTTAAGGCAGCCCGCTGCAAAATGCTCCCGCTCCTTGTCCAGCACTTCGCGCTTCTTCTTACTGACCGCGCGGCGCAGCAGATCCGCTTCACCAAGCGAGAAGCCCGCCATACTCGAAGCGATCTGCATGATCTGCTCCTGGTAAACAATAATGCCGTGGGTATCCTCTAGAATCGGTTTAAGGTCAGCATGCGGATAGTCCACCTCTGCACGGCCATGTTTACACTCAATATACTTCGGGATAAATTCCATTGGGCCAGGACGGTACAGCGCTACAACAGATACAATATCAGCGAAGGAGTTAGGACGGAGATCCTTCAAGACCTTCCGGACACCGGGAGACTCGAGTTGAAAGATACCCGCAGTATCCCCTTTGCTCAATAACTCATAGGTTGCTGTATCGTCATACTCCATGTTATCAAAATCAATAACCTGGCCGTTCTCCTCTTCGACCCATTTTAAGGTGCGTTCAATGATTGACAGAGTACGCAGACCGAGAAAGTCCATTTTGAGCAAACCGATTGCTTCTAAATTCTCCATTGTATATTGCGTGAGGGCGGTCTTCTCCGTTCCCTCCTGCAACGGAACGTAGTGGGTTAGTGTTTCCTTGGAAATAACGACACCCGCAGCATGCGTTGAAGCGTGTCGGGGCATTCCCTCCACTTTCATCGCGAGTTTAATCAGTCGATCGGTAGTCGGTTGTTTCGCACAGAGCTCTGCCAGATCGGGATTAAGCGTTAAGGCCTGACTAAGGGTAATCCCCAAACGATTGGGGATCATCTTGGCAGCGCGGTCAACCTCCCCATAGGGGAGATTCATGACACGACCAACATCACGGACAGCACCTTTCGCAGCCATCGTACCAAAAGTAATGATCTGCGCCACATGTGCTTCGCCATATTTGTTCACCACATATTCAATAACCTCATCGCGACGCTCATCGCTGAAATCGATATCAATATCCGGCATACTGATTCGCTCTGGATTCAGAAAACGCTCAAAGAGCAGATTATGGCGGATCGGGTCGACACTTGTAATCTTGAGCACATAAGCTACCAAACTACCCGCAGACGATCCCCGACCCGGTCCGATTGCGATGCCGCGCTGTCTGGCAAAACGAATAAAGTCCCAAACAATAAGAAAATAATCCGCGAAACCCATGGATTCAATAACATGAAGCTCATAAGATAACCGCTTGTTCAGCTTCTCCTTGTCTTCCTCATTCTGCCACTCCAATTTGCCGGAGTATCGCTCGATAAGTCCTACAAGGCATAGCTCGCGTAAATATTCAGCAGTCTCCATTCCCTCTGGAATCGGCTGAAACTCAGGGAGCACCATCTGATCGAATGACAGCTCTAGCTGGCATTTGGCTGCAATCTCAAGCGTATTCTGCAGGGCTTCAGGCAGATGAGGATAAAGCTGCTGCATCTCCTCCGGGGTTTTCATATATAATTCCTGTGTTCTTATCTTGAAGCGATCTGGATCATCTAGCGTTTTACCCGTCCCGATCGCCACTAATATGTCCTGAACCTCATGCTCTCCCTGGTGAACATAATGCACATCGTTAGTAGCAACCAATGGAATACCCGTGTCGCGGTTTAAAGCGATCATTCCCTGAACAATCTTCTTCTGCTCCAGCATTCCATGATCCTGGATTTCCAAATAAAAATCAGCTTGAAATAGCTCACGGAACCATTCAGCGGTCCGCCTAGCCTCTTCCGGTTTGTCTTGAAGTAAAAGCTGCGGGATCTCCCCCTTGAGGCAGGAGCTAAGGCAGATAAGGCCCTCTGCATGCTTGCTTAAGAGCTCTTTGTCCACTCGGGGCTTGTAGTAAAAACCCTCTAATTGAGCCACTGAAACGAGCTTCATCAGATTGCGATATCCGGTCATATTCTTGGCAAGTAGAATTAAATGACTGTTTGGCGACTCCTGTCGAGACGCCTTCACATTCAGGCTGCCATGGGCAAGATAGACCTCGCAGCCAATGATTGGCTTAATGCCTGCCTGTATGCAGGCTTTATAGAAAGGAATAGCGCCATACATCACGCCGTGGTCGGTTAGCGCGAGCGCGGGCATACCCAGTTCAGCGGCTCTTCCTGCAAGCTCACGTATCCGGGCTGCTCCGTCCAGAAGGCTGTATTCACTGTGCACATGAAGATGCACGAATCCGCTCATGGTCAGGCTCCTATTCAAAATTTAATTGGTTTCAACATTCAGTAATCCATCTTTCCATATTACCACAAACCCGGCAGCATGCGAACCCATATTCGTATCCATTGTCACAGCTTCTTTCACCCAGTAGTTGTAAACTTCATGGTAAATAAAGTAAAGGGGGGCCGAGGATGGAAACCGCATATGTTCATTATTTTTCGGGAACTGGAAATACCTTAAGAGCAGCTCATATTATTATGGAGGGGCTTGTTCGTTGTGGCAATAAAGTCACACTTTTGGATATAACCAAACCCTCCCCTAACCTTGAAATGGCTCCGCTTCATATCGTCATGTTTCCTGTTTACGGATTTGGAGCTCCTTCACTTGTGTTGAATTATGTGCGCAGGCTTAAAGCTGAACATGGAACTCGAGCTGCAATCATTGCCATAGGTGGTACAAAAGGCGAGGCAGCCGGCTTTGAAGGACAGGCGCTTAATCAAGTCAAATCTATTCTTGCTCGCGGTGGATTTACCGTAACCTTTAGTGATTTTGCCACCTATCCCGAAAACTGGACACAATTTTTCAATTCACCGGATACTGAAACCACAAAGATCATCTGCCAGCGCGCAGATCAATCGGTAGCAGCCTTCACGGATCGAATTGTTAACGGGTGCTTGTCACATCGACATACAAATCGACTGCTGCGCACGCTCACCCTTCCAATTTTTTGGTCGTATCATTACATCGGCAGACGTTTTCTCGGCAAGCTATATGTGGCAGACAACTCCTGCTCTGGCTGTAGTGCTTGTGCCCAGGTATGCCCGGTCAGCGCGATCACGATGAAAGCAACCAAACCCATGTGGAACTGGCAATGTGTAGGCTGTCAGCGCTGTATAAATCGCTGTCCAAGTAAGTCGATCCAGACTTCTAACGCAAGGCTAATCATTATCATCTGCACTAATTTATTGCCTTTGTATCCTGCTGTTCTGTTCGCACGTATTTTCTCTTGGTCGCCATTGGCTGTATTGTCGGGTTTATCAAGCTATGTACTACTAAACTTTCTTTCTTGTGTAGTCGCCGACTATATCCTCCGAGGCTTGGAAAGGAATACTGCGACTAGAGGAGTGTTCACCTCGAGCTTTACCAAGGATTATCGCCGTTATCGCAACCCGAACATCTAAATCTGCGGGTATTCTAAAATCAGCTCTCCAAGCATATATATGTGTTGAGCCTGTCCAGTCTGAATTGGTATTCGCAGGCAACCTGACTGCGGGAAGGTGTAGCTTTGAATGCGTTTCTGGTCAAATGGGCTCTAGATTTCTTCATCGC
>JACMJI010000292.1 GCA_014380705.1 Gorillibacterium sp.
AGTCCAAAAACGGCAAACCCAATCAAGAAAGGCGCAATCATCATCCATGCCGCGCGCTCTTGCTGTTTGCTTGCTCTGCTCTTCCTAACAATTAAAGATTTCATTAAGTCACCCCGTTCAATTTCAGATACTATCATGCAAAGCTGGGGAAATTCAAATGAATTCCCCCTAACCCAGCTTAATGGTATTAATTATTTATTATTTGCTTCATTTTTGATCGCTTCATCCGCCCGTTTCTTAATGGCTGCGACAGCCTGGTCAATGGATTGCTGTCCTACAAGGTACTTTTCACTTTCTTCAAGAATGATTTTGCTGTACTGCTCGCTTGCTGCACCGACAAGCTTTTCTTGAACGAATCCAAGACCATTAGTGACCAACGCATTAGTGGAATCTTCAACTGTAACATCGCCACCTGTGCTGTCTGAAATGCTTTGGAATACACTGGATAATTCCGCAGCCGACAAGTCTACGCGGGCTGGCAGTTGGTTCGTGTACTTATAATTGTTCATCGCCGCGAATTGGATATACTTAAACGCTTCTTTAGGATGAGCGGCATTTTTATTGATTGCCATTCCAGAAGAGACACCGAAATTATTGTTTCCTTTGCCGTCTGTCGGCATTTGGGTAATGCCCCACTTCCAGTCAATCGGATAATTCTTCTTGTCTGTAAACACTCCGAAGTACCAACTACCAATTACATGCATGCCGTATTTACCGGACGCGAAACCGTCCCAGGCTAGCTTTTTGGTTTTGAATTCCAGCCAACTTGGCTGGATTTTGTGTGTATTGCCCAAGTCACCAAAAAATTGCAAGGATGCTTTAAATGCCGGATCGTCATAGTTTGAGGTTCCGTCCGCTTTATAACCAGAAACTTCATTCTGGCGGGCGATCATGTACATGTAGACATCATAATCAAGCATATAGGAGCCGTAGATTCCTTTATCCTTGTTCGTCAGTTTCTTGGCTGTTTCGATGTATTGATCCCAAGTCCAAGCGCCTTTAGGATAAGGTACTTTTGCATCATCAAAGACTTTTTTATTGTAAAAAACCGCCCAACTTGAAGCCATTACCGGCATCGTATACAGTTTAGCATCATGTCGGCTGATATACTTGCCGTGAATGGTTTCAACGTCATAGTTGAATTCCTTAACCATATCGTCAAGCGGTAGGAGCCAGCCGTTTGCTTCATATTTGCTTTGGACAGTCGGGTTGTCAATTCCGATTACGTCGGTATCATCCCCCGTAGTCATGGCAATATCAATTTTTTTAAATTTATCATCCTGCGGTAGAATAACCGGCTCAACTGTAATCCCTGTTTCCGCCTTGAAATCTTCTCGCAATTTTTTCTGACTTAGGTTCTCAACATCTTTTGATCCCATAAACACTTTAATTGTTACAGGTTCCTGTTTCTCTTCCTCTTTAACTGGCGTTTCCGTTGGGGCTGCGCTGGTTTCTGCGACCTTATTATCCGTATTCGTACTTGACCCCGCTTCGTTATCGTTATTTGCTCCGCAACCTGTGGTGGTAACCACCATAACTGCCGCAATCAGCAGTCCGATCATTTTTGTGCCAATCCATTTTGACTTCATGTTAAACCCTCCATTTATAGTATTGATCCTTCTATTAGATTATATGGGCAATTAACTTGGCATCCCATGGCTTCCTTCCTTGAGACTTGAACTATTTCGTGAATATTCATCAGGATTTGTGATTTTATTGTGTGTGCATCAGCGATAATTTACAATAGCCTTGAATTATTTCCGCAAAAAATGCACTTTTTCCGCTACGACTGCATTATCAATATGGAAACAATAAGACCCAGAAAGCACATGCAAGACCACCGAATCTTTCTCAAAACCAACTACTTTAACCCCTATTGAATTAGTAACCGACAAGCCCGATTCATAGACGGTTTCAATTTTCCCGGTAGGCAAATAGACTGTAGCTATCGTATTCGCTGGTATGGAAACATCGATCTTTATTTGATTCCCCTCCACTTTCCATGACGTCTTGATTTGACCGGATATGCTGTCATAAGTTGTACTAGCCCATGTAATCCCTTGGCGAATAACGGGCTGAATATGAATTTTCCTATAGCCAGGTTCCAAGGACTTTATTCCGCCTACTATACCAAATAGATATTCTCCCACCGATCCGAAGGCGTAATGGTTAAAGGAATTCATACCCGAATCCTGAAATCCTCGGTCAGGCGTCCAGCCATCCCATCTTTCCCATATCGTAGTTGCACCTAATGTTACAGGGTAGAGCCATGATGGATACTCCTCCCCAAGCAGTAATCGGTAAGCCAAGTCATCTAATCCTGCCTGATGTAATGCCGGAAGGAGTCTTGGGGTACCTATAAATCCAGTGGCCAAGCGTCCATTAAACCTCTCCATCTCCGCTCTGAATCGTTCGACTAGCTGCTCCTTTAACGAATCAGGCACTAGACCCATGGTAAAACAGAGTGCAAAGCCAGTTTGACTGCTGTTTACAATTTGTCCTTCCGCAGTTAAGTAATGCTCTATGAATGCAGCTTTAATCAATTCGGCCCTTTGGAGGAATGAACCAGCATCTGTGATCTCGCCAATTGCTTCGGCTATTTCTGACATGAGTTGATACACATAGAAATAATAAGCTGATCCAATCACTTCCGGGGAAGCCCCCCCTCCTAAGTTAAGCCAATCGCCATTTCCAATGCAACCCGGACCTCTTGTGTGATTTCGATTCGATGTATCGTCCAAATATTGGAGAAAACACTTCATGGTTTTATAGTGTTCGCGAAGTATGCGAGTATCGCCGTAGGTTTGGTATGCAATATAAGGGATGATGATTCCGGCATCCTGCCAACCGACATTCGACCCTCCTGGACCATAATCAGGAGCATGATCACCATAATATCCTTTCTCATGTTGAGAATCCTGACAAAGATCGACAAGCCATTTGCTCAGGAACGCTGCCATATCCATGTTGTATATAGCAGTAGGCATAAAAAACTGCGCATCTCCCGAATAACCACATCTTTCATCCCTTTGCGGGCAATCCGTCGGAATTCCCATCATATTACCACGCTGTGACCATTGGATATTTTCAACTAGCCGGTTTACAAGAGGATTGGAGCAGGTGAAGCTGCCTTTTTCTTGAAAACTGGTGTGAAACACTCTTCCTGTCAGTAAATGGATCGACGGTCTAGCCTTCAGTCCTGTTACTTCCACGTAGCGAAAGCCCATATAAGTGAAATGAGGTTCGTAAACTTCGTCGCTCGCTCCCTTACAAGTATACCGAATGATTTGTCTGTCACCTTTTCCCAAGTGACCTGCATGTAGATTATCCATATACACGGTTCCGTCAGAATTTAACATCTCATTGTGCTTCATGACAATCGTAGCACCCGTCTCGTTTTGCACGCTCAATCGGCACCAGCCGACCATGTTTTGTCCCATGTCGAAGACGTAGACTCCCGGTTTAGGTTCCGTGAGTGCAAGCGGTGAAATTTCCTCGGTAACGCGGATAGGCTCGCTTCGTTGCCAAACAAGCTTGCTAAACTTTCGGGTAAATGTCCTGACCTTCCTCCAGCCTTGATCATCGAACATCGCGGTATCCCACCCTGGGATTTCCATTAATGCGTTATAAGTCTCACCCTCGTAGAGGCCAGAATACCGAATGGGTCCCGAGGTTATACCCTTCCATTTATCATCTGATAAGATCATGTACCTTTGACCAGATTCCATCTCGATTTCCAACTGTAGAAGCAGATAAGGCTGGTCGCTATACGTTTGTATCTTGGGTGGCCAGAATTGCCACAGCCCGCAACACCAGCCGTTTCCGAGAACGGCAGCAATAGAATTAACGCCAGAAGCCAGAATATCCGTCACCTCGTAGGTTTGGTATTGAATGCGCTTGTGATAATTAGTCCACTCTGGGGCTAACAAATGATCTCCGACTCTTTTGCCGTTCAGATGCATTTCATATACGCCTAAAGAGGTCACATAGAGAACCGCCGTTCTCACAGCTCCGGAAATCGAAAATGTATTCCGTAAGTAACGAGGTGCGGGTACCGTTCCTTCGGCGATTGTCGTATCATCGTTTGGAAGGGAGTCTATTCCGATCCAATGGGCTTGCCAGTCTGCTTCTTCCAACAGTCCCATCGTCCACCTTGCTGCCTCACTCCATTCCGAGAGTTTCCCTTGCATGTCCCAGGCTAGCACCTTCCAATAACAATTCATTCTGGAATGAAGCATCTCCCCGTCATATTCCACTTGAATCGTTCGATTAGACAGTACTTTCCCAGTATCCCAAAGGTCACCCTGTTCTCCATTTAGCAACTCCTGAGAAGAAGCAACCAAGATTCTGTATGCTGTTTGTTGCTCACCGCGTTGTTTCGATTGGATTAACCAGCTTAATCGTGGTTGCACGCTATCGATTCCCAGTGGGTTGTCACGATATTCGCATTTAAGATTATTTATGAACATAGGAGCTCCTTTATTTAAATAGATGCCCTGATAATTAGAAAGGACCCTTCCTCATTG
>JACMJI010000293.1 GCA_014380705.1 Gorillibacterium sp.
ACGCGATCCGCAGTTCTGTCCGGTCCCGCTGCCCCCTCATAGTGAATCGGACGAGAATCATCCCGACTTTTAATCCACTCTGCCATCGCGATATGATTGTCGCCAAAACCCGATTCATTTCCCAGCGACCAAATGATAATTGCCGGCTGAT
Organism: Gorillibacterium sp.; assembly: GCA_014380705.1. The sequence goes on from JACMJI010000293.1 coordinate 152, forward strand.
TCTTGTCTCGCTCGATCATACGTACAGCACGGTCCAGAAAAGCATCTTTCCAATCCGGATTTTCCGCTAAACTATTTATATGTCCATCCGTCCAGTCATTCGTAGCATTGCCGAGACCGTGACATTCCAGGTCGGCTTCATCTACGACATAAAACCCGTACTCGTTACATAACTCCAGGAAACGTGGATCGTTGGGATAATGTGAAGTACGAATCGTGTTAACATTGTGTTGCTTCATTAACACTAAATCTTTGATCATATGATTTAGCGGGATCGTCTGCCCAAGCGTTGGATGAGAATCATGACGATTTACACCTTTTAGCTTGATGGCGCGTCCATTTATTCGGAAGACACCATCGACAATCTCCACCTTGCGAAAGCCTACTTGAAAATACAGCGTTTCCGCTCCAGCGAATAGGTATAGCTCATAAAGATAAGGGGCTTCAGCATTCCACAGGTTTGGATTGTCAATATCGAGCACAAGTGTACCCTTTCCATCAACAGCACCTTCCGTTTTGGCAACAAGCAATCCGTTTGCATTCCTTAATTCTGCCTTCACCACAAGGCTTCCCGTCGTATCAAGCTCGGTACGCAAGCTTGCTTTGGTGTAATCAGCAGAAAAATCCTGTCGGTTAAACACGTCGCGAATATGTGATTTCTCACGGGCTAACAGGTAAACATCACGGTAAATACCGGAGTAGCGCCAGCAGTCCTGATCCTCCATGTACGTGCCATCACACCATTTCAACACCAGAAGAGCGACTCGGTTAGCGCCCGGCTGAAGATACGGAGAGGCAAGAAACTCTGCTGGCACGCGACTGCCCTGGCTATACCCAACAAAATGTCCATTAATCCATAAATAGAAGCACGCGTTAACGCCTTCAAAGACGATATATTGTTCCTTCCCATCCCATGTTTCAGATATATTAAACTCACGCACGTATAATCCAGCAGGATTGTCATCGGGCACATAAGGCGGATCGCAGGGAATGGGATAATTTACATTGGTATAATGAAGCTGATCATAGCCATTTGTCTGCCAACAGGAGGGCACGATTAGATCATCCCAAGCGCTTACGTCGGCAGTTGTTTCATAAAAACTTTCTTTAACTTCCTGAACGCTCGGAACATAACGAAACTTCCAGCTTCCATTGAGCGTTTGGAAGAAGGGGGAATGACCTCTCTTGCGTTTTTTGGCTAAAGTAGCATCTGCATAAGGAATGGTGTAAGCTCTCGGCAGCTCTCGGTTGACTTGCAACTTATTCGGATTTTCCCAATATTTTTCAATCGAAATCATTTTTTATCTTCCTCTCTATGTGTGTAGTCTTGACCTTATTATAGGGTTTGGGTAACATCAGATCATAGGAGTCAAAAAGGACAATATACAGTACAAAATGGACATGTTAGGAGAAACCGAAATGATTCTGCATGATTTAAGAACAAATGCTTCTCAGTCACCAGATGATGTTCCCTTTACGGTCTATACGGTAGGAACAGAACATCAGAATCCTGTCACCCGTTTGAAAGGTTTTTCGGCTGATCAAGTGATGATTACGTTCTCTGGGGTCGGAAAGTTTCGTCTGTTAAAGCAGGACAAATGGGACATTCTCTATAAATCTTCCGTGCTCTATATCCCGGCAGGTATGCCCCACGAGTATATGCCTGAAGGTGATGCTCCCTGGTATGTGGGCTACCTCACGTATACAGTCAAGGATAATGGTATGCTGGGTTGCTGGGGATTCGCTGAAACTCCGTTCGCTCGGCAGATCGAGAATCCTGAACGTCTGCTCCAGCTTTTGATCCGAATTTGGAATCTTTCTGGACCAAATCATGATCTCTGGACCACTACCGAAACGCTGTTTTCCTTCTTCCTGGAATTAAAAAAGCAAATGCACGCGGTTTCTGCCATGGCCCAATCATTCGAAACCACTCAAACCGTTCGGCTACCCCATTCCGTTGTTGAACGAGCTGTAAATTTTATGCATGATCATCTTGAACGCAGCATGACAATGGAGCAGATCGCTGCTCATTTCGGTTACTCACAGAAACAGCTTACACGTTTGTTCTGGCAAAACTTAAAGACAACACCGTTGCAATACATGCAGCACATTCGGTTGCAGACTGCAGCAAGACTGCTTTATGAACATCCGGGTATGACGATACGGCAAATTGCTGCTTATGTCGGCATGGAGCCCGTTTACTTCACTCGGCTATTTCGTCGGGCTTATGGAAAAACACCGACAGACTATCGACCTGGGACATAAGGAAGGGAAGATTTTTTTCAGGGATGATAGAGAGTTGTTCCAGCTTTATTCTAAACTTTTGCAGACATTGCAACGATGATATAAGTATAATTCAAATATATAATCATAGACAGGAGTGGTCTCTATCCATAAAAAAGTTCTGATTGTCGATGATGACTATTCCATTATAAAAATTACCAAGCTCTATCTGACCAAAAGCGGGTATGACGTTGAGGAAGCCTATAACGGAGAAGAAGCGCTGAATAAAATAAAAGCCAAACATTTCGATTTGATTGTGCTTGACCTTATGCTTCCAATCCTGGATGGGAAAGCGGTTTGCCGTCAAATGAGAGAAAATAATAATCTAACCCCCATTATTATGCTAACTGCACGAGGTGAAGTTCAAGAGCGAATCGAAGGTCTGCGCATGGGTGCCGATGATTATTTGGTTAAACCTTTTGATCCTAATGAGCTTCTGGCGCGTATGGAATCCATATTTCGCAGGCTGGATCAAACCCCAACTGTTAGTAATGGGGAACACAATAATATACTTAGCATCGGAAACTTTTCTTTAGCAATGGATTCATTCACAGCATCTATAAACGCAACTCCTATCTCCTTAACGCGTCGTGAATTCGAGTTGCTTGCCTTTTTGGTTCAACACTCTGGAAAAGTACATACTCGAGAAAAATTAATTTCTCAAATTTGGGGTTGGGATTTCGATGGTGAGGACCGGGTGGTGGACTTGTACATCCAGCGTATCCGGCACAAAATGGGCCCTGGAAGCGGTTGGAGTTTAACTACGGTGTGGGGCGTTGGTTATAAATTTGAGGCAACCTCATGTTGAATTCAATATTCATGAAATGGCTGACCGCTTCCATTGCCATAACCATTAGCATACTCTTGATCCTTACCATCAGTATCAGTTGGTTGGTGCAGCGAGACTTTTACCAACAGGGCTTGCATCGGTTAAATCAACAAGCCGAGGCTGTGGAACAAGCGTATGAACAGTTACAAACAGGAGCCATTTCACAGTCGGCGTTTCAGGCAGAAATGAAACAAATTAAGAAGAATGCTGACGTGGAAATAAGTATTATCGGCAAAAGAGTTAATTATTTAAAAAAAGACGTATATGAAGTCGCCGTACGTCCAAATATTAAAAACTGGATTTCCTACATCGGCAAGGACAACCGCATCCAGAAGATAGCAAGGTTTCAGAACCATGATCATGAGAAGATGCTCATTGTTGGATTTCCTCTGAAGGCGAAAGATCAGGTTGTTGCCGCCGCATTCATATACTCGCCGATTACAGAAGTAAAGCATTTAGCACAACCAATTAGAAGAAGTATTTGGTTCGTTGCTCTAGCTGTAGCTGGACCATTGATTATATTGCTGTGGATTGCGACACGTCGTTTTGTTAAACCCATACAAGAAATGAGCAAGGCTGCTGTCTCCGTATCAAACGGTAATTTCAGCAGCCGGGTCAAGGTGACCGGAGAAGACGAAATCGCCAGACTTGGAATATCCTTCAATCGTATGGCCGAACGTATTGAGCATGTGGAGGATCAACGAAAACGTTTTATTATGGAGATTGCTCACGAATTGCGCACCCCATTAACAAGCATTAGGGGAACTTTACAAGCGGTTTCGGAAGGTATTCTATCTGAAGATGAACAAAAAGAGTTTATTACCATTTCATTAAAGGAATCTTTACGGATGGGAAACCTAATCAATCATATCGGTGAATTATCCGCATTTGAAGAGCATCAAATTGTCTTTGATTATATCGATGTCAATATGGTCGAACTCGTCGAACAGACCGTATTACAATTACGTCCTAAAGCAGATGCATTAGGAATGAAACTACAGATTAATGCAGATCAAGATGAGAACATTACTTTAAGCGCTGACCCTGCCCGTATAAGGCAAGTCTTGATTAATTTGATAGGAAACGCATTGGATCATAACAAAGCAGGTATAACTGTGGTTATCCATCTTTGCAGGAATCAGCACAAGATTAGCCTAATTGTTCAAGATAATGGCCAAGGTATTGCTCCAGAACATTTACCTCACCTGTTTGAAAGACTATACAAAGCAGAGTCCAGCCGCACGTCAACGGGTTCAGGGCTGGGACTTACCATTTGTCGACATATCATTCATGCGCACGGCGGGACAATTCAAGCGATATCCGATCCAGGGAAAGGGACGGTATTTAAGGTGCTATTACCCCTTGTACGAACATGACAAACTTTTGATACATCTTAATGATAAGGTTAATGAGTAAGGAAAATAAATTAACCGGAGGTCATGTAAAGTGATGAATAAGAAGAAGATGATAATGGCAACATTGGTACTCGCTCTATCGCTTAGCGTTTCTCAGTCGGCATTCGCAGCAACTACTGAAACACCTAGCAACGATAAGGCTGCCAAGCAAGCACAAAACGTGGAATGGAAAGCAGCAACGGAAGCATTAAAGACTGAACTATTAGGTTTAAGATCAGAGCAAAAAGCGTTATCCGCACAAATTAAGACAGTGCGCGAAGCCAACAAAGAGGCTCATAAAGCACTCTCAGCGGAGGAGAAGGCAGCCTTAAAAGAATCCTTGACAATAATAAAGCAACAAATTAAAGCTCAGCATTCAGCGATCTTAGTTATTCGTTCTCAGAAACAAGCTCTCTTCATGCAAGTGAAGGCAGAGAAAAAAGCGGGTAATTATGCTGCAGGGATAGCAGACTTAGAGCAAATTATTCAGTTGAAAGAGCAAATCATTCAAATTAAGCAATCGATTCTTGTGCTTCAACAAAGCTTGCAAAGCGCCCTGTCGACAACCGTTTAACGAAATTGGGAATAAGGATAACCGCCTGTAGCGTCCTTTGGCGCCGTGCGTTTACCGATACGGAATCAGAATGAACTATAATATTTTTACATTCTGCTATAGGCAAAAAAAGAATCCAGTAATTACTGGATTCTTTTTTTGTTCGCCCATCGAGATATAAAAAATGTTGAATTAATCAAGAACTCTTCTGGACATGCTAATATTTAACTATAGCTTACCTTTAACTTTCTAATATGCGCGCCTGGGTTTCCAATTTTTCATGGAACATATAGGAACTTGTTGCGTATATATCTGAATGGTGACATACCTAGACGGAACGTCAACCGGAAGTGAAAACGGAGGTCAGTTAGCATGCTGCATTTTTATTTGGGATGTTTGGTCCTCGGGGGATTATTCGCGGTTGTTTCGGTTCTTCTTGGTGATGTTTTAAGTACAGCATTAGATGGTATACTCGATTTTTTATCGGCTGATTATATGAATCCGACAGTTATTGCCTCAATAGTTACCGTACTAGGGGGAACAGGGATTTTATTTACACTCTACACCGAGATAGGCTGGGCATTTATCCTTATCCTCGCACTCCTAATCGGTTTGGTCTCAGGAATTGGCATTCATTTTCTCTATGTGAAGCCGATGATGAATGGGGAGAATTCCTCAGGATACTCCATGAACTCGCTAACTGGCAAAATTGGTGAAGTACTTGTTCCCATTCCTGCTGTTGGTTATGGTGAGGTGTTGGTTCGTACAGGTGCTTATAATACAAACCAGGTCGCTGCTAGCTTTGAACACACCGACATTCAAGCGGGCGAACGTGTCGTCATCGTAGAGGTTAATTTGGATGGCACGATTTGTGTATCCCGTTTTGAAAATATAAGTAAAGGGGATTAATGTTTTATGGAATTAACAGAATTATTGGAAACGTACGGCTATCTGGTTGTTCCGGGAATTGTCGTCATTATCATTGTTTTGCTTGGTATTGCCTTCATGGCTCGGTACAAAACGGTTGGCCCCGATGAAGCAATGATCGTAACCGGTTCCTTTCTTGGGACCAAGAATGTAACTACAGATACAGAGGATTCCGCTAACCTTGGACGAAGAATTAAAATTATTCGTGGTGGCGGTGCTTTTATCTGGCCGATCTTTCAGCAATCTGCCTACCTATCTCTCCTATCTCACAAGCTCGAGGTCTCAACTCCTGAGGTATATACCGAACAGGGTGTTCCTGTTATCGCGGATGGGGTAGCCATCATTAAGATTGGTGGTTCTGTAGAAGATGTAGCAACAGCAGCCGAACAGTTTATGGGTAAACCCATTGAATCGTTAAAGAGTGAAGCACAGGAAGTATTGGAAGGCCATCTACGCGCTATTCTCGGTACAATGACGGTAGAGGAAGTCTATAAGAACCGGGATCGCTTCGCACAAGAGGTTCAAGGAGTAGCCGCCAGGGATTTGAAGAAGATGGGACTACAGATCGTTTCCTTCACAATCAAGGATGTTCGCGATAAGCAAGGTTATCTGGATGCACTCGGTAAGCCGCGGATCGCAGCGGTTAAGCGGGACGCAGAAATCGCTGAAGCCGAAGCGATTCGGGACGCCCGAATCCAGAAGGCCAAAGCAACCGAAGAAGGCCAAAAGGCCGAGCTGCTACGCGATACGAATATTGCTGAAGCTGAGAAGGCGCGGGAGTTGAAGGTTGCTGCCTTTAAGAAAGAACAGGATACAGCCAAAGCGGATGCTGACCAAGCCTATTTCATTCAAGAGGCCAAAGCCAAGCAGATCGCTGTCGAGGAACAAATGAAGGTTGAACTCGTCCGTAAGGAACGGGAGATTGACCTGACCGAGAAAGAAATTATGATCCGCGAGAAGCAATATGATGCTGAAGTCAAGAAGAAAGCCGATGCGGACCGATATTCTGTCGAGCAGGCTGCTGAAGCTGATAAATCTCGTAAAATGAAGGAAGCCGATGCCATCTCTTACCGGATTGAGAGAGAAGCACGAGCAAATGCGGAGCAGAAGCGGCTAAACGGACAAGCGGAGGCAGATGCAGAACGTGCGAAGGGTACTGCTGAGGCTGATATCATTCGCCTCCGTGGTTTGGCAGAAGCCGAAGCTAAAGAGAAGCTGGCAGAAGCCTTCCAGAAGTTCGGAGATGCGGCTGTTCTCGACATCATTGTGAAAATGCTGCCAGAGCTAGCTGCTCAAATCGCTAAGCCATTGGCTTCCATTGACACACTCACTGTCGTCGACACAGGTAAGGGAGAAGGCGCAGCACGGGTGAGCAACTATGTTACCGAGCTTATGGCTACCGCTCCGGAAATGCTGAAGAGCGTAGCAGGTATCGACTTAAATCAACTCATCAGAGGATTGACACAGAAAAAGGCACCGGTTGCACCAGCGACAGCTGTGAGCCCAGCTTCCCCCCCTGTTCAGATCGTACAGCCTATTGTCCCGACGTTATCCAACGATATTCCTCAAGAATAACTTAAGGTTTGAGGTCGGTTAAGTTGAACCGGCTGACGGCATAATGGCATGTAGATAAGAGCGGATCAGAACCAGTTTTTCTCCTGGCTTTGATCCGCTCCTGTTTTATCTAACGAACCTATAGAATAACACCATCTTTGAATATCGCAATCTCCCGGTAGCCATTGCGCTCATTATGGGTTTCAATCTCGCCGGAAGCAAGCTTCATTAGCTGAATCCACAGCTCTTCGCTGAGTTGATCCATGTTTTTGTTCTCTAGCAGCTGCCCGGCATTGAAGTCGATCCAATTCTTCTTGCGATTGGCCAGATCGCTATTCGTCGAAATCTTCACAGTCGGTACAGGTCCACCAAAAGGAGTTCCGCGTCCAGTCGTAAACAAGATGAAATGGGCACCCGCTGCCGTAAGGGCGGTCACGGAGACGAGATCATTGCCTGGTCCCTCCAGCAGGTTGAGTCCTGGTTTCTTAACTCGATGACCGTATGCAAGGACATCGACTACCACCGCATGGCCACCCTTTTGCGTACAGCCAAGCGATTTCTCCTCAAGCGTGCTGATTCCTCCATCCTTGTTGCCTGGAGATGGGTTCTCATAAATTTCCTGATCATGTCGCAGAAAATATTGTTTAAAATCATTAATGAGTGCAACAATTTTCTCAAATACTTCACTGTCTGCTGCACGGTTCATCAGGATCGTCTCGGCCCCGAACATTTCGGGAACCTCGGTAAGAATCGCTGTCCCCCCTAGAGCAGTCAGTCGATCAGAGATCACACCGACCAGTGGGTTGCCTGTGATTCCGGAAAAGCCATCCGAGCCACCGCATTTGAGTCCGATTCTCAGCTTGGCTATAGAAATGGGCTCGCGCTTGTATTGCTCTGCACGAATAACCAATTGTTCAATCAAAGCAAGACCTGCCTCTAGCTCATCACGTTCATCCTGAGTCTTCATAAACAGGATTCGCGTGCGATCAAAATCCCCTAACACCTGCTTGAAAGCTTCCACTTGATTGTTCTCACAACCAAGTCCAACGACAAGCACACCACCCGCATTCGGATGTAAAGCCAGTGATGCAAGCAGCTGCTGCGTATTCGCCAGATCATCACCAAGCTGCGAACAGCCAAACGGATGGGCAAAATGATAGATCCCATCCACCCGCCCGCCAAACTGCTGCTCTGCGCTGCGCGCAAGTAATTCACAGGTTTTGTTGATGCAACCTACCGTGTTGATGATCCAGATCTCATTGCGAATACCGACGTCACCATTTTCCCGGGCATAGCCATTAAAGGTTGGCTCGGTTGGTTGGGTAAGTTGGGTATGCTCATCAGGCTCGGCAGAATATGGCGCAAGGGCTGCCATTGTTATCGCGGGGTCATCAGTAGTTGTTCCCCCTATAGTTCCAACAGAATCCGCCACCACACTTGAATCCCCTGCACATCCTTGCCCCCAAGCACCCAACGTCTGATGCGTTGGCTCATAGGTGTACTCTAAAAATCCCTTAAGACCCGTTCCCAAGTTATGAGTGTGAACCCAACAACCAGGGACTAAGCTCTCTTTGGCTTTTCCTATGGAATAGCCAAACTTGAGAATGTCTTCCCCTTTTGCCACGGTACGGATGAGAATCTTGTGCCCTCTACTCACAGCATAGGTCATTTCGATAACCATCGAACGCTGACCTTCCTCTGCATCCTCAACCTCAACCTCAATCGTTTCTCCCTGAACAAAGTCCCGCAAAGCAATCACGACATGGTCGCTTTTGTGGAGACGAAGCCAATCGTTCATAAGCATCCCCCTTTCCATGAAGCAAGGAATCTATTGGACGTTTAAAGTCCGCTTTCCATCTCCTGCCACTGTTCCACGATGCCTTCGGCCAAGCCATGAATAGCAGATAGATCCTTCTCCCATAGGTCGACCGAGCGGAGCAGCGCCCGCGCTACATCTAGCGTTGACTGTTCATTTTCCTTCAGCCAGATGGCAGCGAAGGCTTCCAATACCACTGCTTCATCACGTACGGTGTACTTAGTTCCCGCTAAAGTGGTGCCCACGTATCCCTGCTCGGTCTTGCTAACTTTATAGTAACGAAGTAAGCCCGCTAAAGAACGTGTTATCCCTTGTGGCAATGCAAGCCCTTGATCGGAATAATAAAGTAGAGAAGGCAGCA
>JACMJI010000294.1 GCA_014380705.1 Gorillibacterium sp.
AAAATCTATTCCCTCAAAATTACCCTTGACGTAGACTTTAACGGGAGTTTTCTTCGTACTGTTCTTAATAAAATCAATAATTTCATACGTGTTCATTTCGCTCATTGTATTCTCTCCTTTTGTCGTTTCATACCCATTTGGCACAAACAATACATCATTTATAGCATAACCAGCTACTGTCTATCAATTCTACAGGAAATCATCAGGAAAATCATGCCTTAGGTATCATCTCGTTCTTTATTGACAACTCGGGTGCAGCGTGTCATAATTGCCAATAACAATCAGCGCCTTTAAAAACAGTCCCGTGAGACTGGCAAGGTGAACGACGAAGAGAAATATGGCATTCCTGTAATCCATCATTAACGCATTGTCACAAAGACATGCGCTCATTTTGGCACAGGCTGGACCTATCTTTCGACGAAACCTCTTGCCCTCATTGGCAAGAGGTTTTTTTTATGAAATTATAAGTTTCCTCCTTATCCTTTCTTGTATTTCAATGGTAAGCACATGGCGTGTATTCTTGCAGCAACGAAATTCAGGAGGTTAAGAAGCAATGATTCAGCAGACACATGTTCTGATGGATGAAATGGCGGTTCGGCGAGCACTTAACCGGATTGCCCATGAGATTTTGGAACGAAATAAAGGAGTCGAAAACTGTGTGCTGGTGGGCATCAGAACCCGTGGTATATATTTGGCGGAGCGCATAGCCCTACGGATTTTCGAGATCGAACATGCTACCATTCCCGTAGTCGAGCTCGATGCCACTGGTTACCGTGATGATCGGGTACGTGATCACGCTCTTATGACTAGCTCAATCAGTAGAAATGCAATTCATAATAAGAAGCTTATCCTTTTCGATGACGTGCTATTTACAGGTAGGACTGTTCGGGCTGCCATGGATGCCTTAATGGATAAGGGGCGACCCGAGATGATTCAGCTTGCTGTACTGATCGACCGGGGACATCGGGAACTACCGATTCGCCCTGATTACGTAGGAAAGAACATCCCAACAGCGAAGTTAGAAGAGATTGAAGTCAAGATAACTGAAGTAGATGGTTTTGACCAAGTGATTATCACACCGAGAGATACCGAGACATAAGACATATAGCGGAATAATAACATTGTCAATTAACCGTCTCACCCTTTCTATTAATAACTAGTTTAGCAAGGAGATGGCTATGGGAACCTGGATCGTAAACGGATGGATGGCCGGAGCTAATGACCGGAAGGAATATAAGCATCTCTACATTGAAAAAGGGGAGATTGTCTCTATTACAGAGGCAGAACTCAGTACGCTTGATTTAGCCCATCATCAAGTCATTGACGCAGAAGGTCAGCTTGTCGCACCTGGATTTATTGACATGCATGTCCATTTGCGCGAGCCTGGCTTTGAACATAAAGAAACCATTGCCACCGGAACACGCTCAGCAGCTAAAGGTGGGTTTACCACCATTGCTTGTATGCCTAATACACGACCCGTACTCGATTCACCTGAGCAGATTCATAACGTGCTGGACAAAGCAAGAGAAGGCGTTGTCCGGGTGCTTCCCTACGGAAGTATCACCAAGAATGAGTTGGGGCGGGAACTGACCGACTTTGCGGCTTTAAAGGAAGCGGGCGCTGTTGCTTTCTCCGATGATGGTGTAGGCGTGCAGAATGCGCAGATGATGAAGGACGCCATGACGCGAGCGGCTGAGCTTGGTATGGTCGTTGTCGCCCACTGCGAGGATAGTTCCATGGTCATGGGAGCACCGGTTGCCGAAGGTAGCTTTTCCCGAAAGCATGGTCTAAAAGGAATTCCCAATGAATCAGAAGCGATCCATGTAGGTCGGGATATCCTGCTGGCTGAAGCTACGGGTGTTCACTATCATGTCTGTCACGTGAGTACGGAGCAATCCGTTCGGCTGATTCGTCAGGCTAAGCAGATTGGTGTTCGCGTGAGCGCAGAGGTATGCCCACATCACTTGATCCTATCAGAGGAAGATATTCCGGGGATGGATGCCAATTGGAAAATGAACCCGCCGCTGCGTAGTCCGCGCGATGTTCAAGCTGTAACCCTGGGGCTGGAAGACGGGACCATTGATATCATTGTTACGGACCATGCGCCACACAGTGCTGAAGAGAAGGCACAAGGCATGCAACTCGCGCCTTTTGGTATCGTCGGCTTTGAAACGGCGTTTCCACTGCTATATACGAAATTTGTTATGACCGGTAAATGGACACTAGCGTTCTTGCTGGATCGAATGACAGTTAAACCGGCTGAGGTTTTTGGGCTTCCCTTCGGGCGGCTTGAACCAGGAAGTACGGCAGACTTGGTTATCATCAACACGGAAGACGAGAAAGAAGTCTTTCCAGAGAATTTTCTATCCAAAGGTAAAAATACGCCGTTTGGCGGTTGGAAGCTGGCTGGATGGCCTGTAGCCACAATGGTAGCGGGTCAGGTCGTTTGGTCTCAAGAAGGCTTATAGGAATTTATCCTTACGAAGAGGGCGTGGAAACATGCAAGCAAGATTGTTGCTCGAAGATGGTACGTTATTTACCGGGAAATCATTTGGTGCTGAAGGCGAATCGGCCGGCGAGGTCGTGTTTAATACAGGAATGACAGGATATCAAGAGGTGTTGTCCGATCCTTCCTATTGCGGAGAAATCGTCACGATGACATATCCGCTGATCGGAAACTATGGGATTACACGGGATGATTTTGAATCCGTTCGTCCTTTCGTTCACGGATTTGTCGTGCGGGAGCATGAGCAAATGCCGAGTAATTGGCGCTCCCAATTCACAGTGGATGATCTGCTGAAGGAATATGGAATTGTCGGGATCAGTGGAGTCGATACGCGGATGTTGACGCGGATTCTTAGACATCACGGCACGATGAAGGGAATGTTAGCAACAGGCAACAGGCCCATTGAAGAATTGCAGGAGCAACTTACCGCTTCCTTGGTTATGCGTGATCAGGTAGCAAGGGTTTCTATCAACGCAGCTTTCCACAATCCCGGACCGGGCGAACGCATTGTCGTCTATGACTTTGGAGCCAAAAGCGGTATTGTCCGCGACTTGAGCAAAAGAGGCTGC
>JACMJI010000295.1 GCA_014380705.1 Gorillibacterium sp.
GAAAATTTTGAAAAGTTTAATAAGGCAGCAACGAGAAGCCCAGATTTCGGGTTTACCTTCAACTCCGAACCGGTGAAAAGAGAAGTAGCTGCTCTTAAAAATGTTGATACTGAGTTTAAAGGTTCCTTACTGTCAGGCTCCATTGATGTTGCAAAGTATCTTCCAGCGTACGAAAACAAAGCTAAAGATGCCGGCTTGCTAAAAGTCATTGATGAAATGAACAAGCAATATGAGGCATTTAAGTCAAAGAAATAATGGTTTAAAACGCCTATAAATGGAGGCAGCTAAGCATTAGCGAGTAACTGTCGAGATCAAGGTCTCGGCAGTTATTTTCATTTCCAAGCAGACAAATTGCCGTTTTGAATTGCCCACAAGGATAAATGCCTATCGGTCTTGTAGGGCCGTGTGTTTACCGATGCGGAATCAGAAAGGTTTTCCGAGTATAAAAAACTAAAAAAAACACATATTTCAAACCTTTCATGTGCATTAAAATTCAACCTTCCTTTATTTTATGAAATATATTTTAAATTTAAGGCAGCTTATGATACTCGTATGACAGGTTGATCAAACAAGGAGGAGAAAAAAATGTCCAAAGCTCTATTAGCAAAAAATACAAAGAATCCATTTGTTAAAGAATTCATTAAGAATAAAGCCTTATTTTTAATGATACTACCCGGTACTTTACTATTCTTAATATTGAATTATTTACCGATGCCAGGTGTGCTAATTGCATTCAAGGATATGAAGTTTTTTTCTAATAATCTTTTTACTAACTTTTTTAGAAGTGATTGGATCTTGTTCGAAAATTTTAAATTTTTCATCAATTCACCAGATGCATTCTTAATTACCAGAAATACGATTCTTTATAATCTAGCCTTCATTGTAATCGGGAATGTAATCGCAGTCGTCTTTTCAATTATGCTTGATGAGGTGAGAAATAAGCACTTTGTTAAATTCTATCAAAGTTCTCTATTGTTGCCCTACATTCTTTCGTGGATTATTCTCAGTTACATCTTATACGGATTTTTAAGTCCTGATTTGGGATTTATTAATAAAGGAATCCTTGAACCACTGGGCATTCACCCTATTATGTGGTATTCGGAAACCAAATACTGGCCGTACATCTTATTTCTTTTAAACACTTTAAAGTATACAGGCTACAACACAATCATCTATTTATCAGCCATCACCTCGATTGACGAAAGCTATTACGAGGCTGCCGCCATTGATGGTGCAAGTAAGATGCAACAGATCCGCAAGATAACTGTCCCTATGCTTTCTGGAATAGTTATTGTCATGGTGTTACTTGGGATCGTAAGAATATTTAACTCTGACTTTGGACTTTTCTTCCTGACACCAATGGAAAGCGGCGCTTTGTTTGATGTAACGAATGTAATCGACACCTATGTGTTTAGAGCATTGAGAGGAACAGGAGACATTGGAATGTCCGCCGCTGCAGGATTATATCAGTCTGCTATGGGCTTCATTTGTATTATGACTGCAAATTGGCTGGTAAAAAGATACGATTCCGAGAAGGCTTTATTCTAGCACTAATTAAAACCTAAAGGAGGAACCCAAATGAAAAAAGCATATAAAGTTAACCAGCTAAACACAGGGTGGAAGTTCGTCTTGCATATAATCCTTTCGTCTTATGCTCTATTATCAATCATTCCCTTTCTTCTTGTATTAGCCGTATCCTTTACCGATGAAAAAACCTTATCATTAAATGGTTATTCATTTTTCCCGGAAAAGCTTTCTTTGGACGCCTATAAATATACATTAGCTGGGGGAGGCTTGGTAATCAACGCTTACGGCGTAACCATATTGGCAACTTTAATAGGAACATCACTTGCGCTTTTGATCATTTCCTTCTTTTCCTATGCTATATCCAGAAGAGATTTTAAGTATAGCGGATTTTTTACAGGCTTCGCGGGTATTACGATGCTATTCAACGGGGGGCTTGTCCCTTGGTATCTCGTCTGTACTCAGTTTCTACATCTGACAGACACCTTCGCTTCCTTGATCATTCCTTATCTGGTCAACGCCTTTTTTGTCATCATTATGAAAGCTTTCTTTAGAAGCACGGTTCCCGAATCGATTATCGAATCAGCTAAATTGGATGGAGCAGGAGAGTTCAGGATATTCTTTTCAATCGTAACGAAAATTTCTCTTCCTGCCTTTGCTACAGTGGGTTTGTTTCTCGCGTTAGCCTATTGGAATGACTGGTGGCTGCCCATGATGTTTGTTGAGAAACAATCGCTGGTCAACCTTCAGTTCCTTTTGTACAGAATTCAAAACAACATGGCATTTCTAACTTCAGGTATAGCATCCCCTGATGCTAGCGCTTCTGTGGCTAATATGCCTGCAGAAAGTGCCAGAATGGCCATGGCTATTTTGGCAACGGGTCCAATCATTCTCGCTTATCCCTTTGTACAGAAATACTTTGTGAAAGGTCTTACCCTAGGTGCAGTAAAGGGCTGAGTCTTACGTATCTTTTGAGAAATTGAAGAATTACTAATATGAGCCAATGAATTGGAGGATTTTTATGGAAAAGCTGCGATTTGCTAATAGACTTGAAAGTCTCAAAAATGATTATGAGGATTTGATCTGCAAGAACAATAAAGTGCTACACAAAGACAATGGTGTATATCGAAGATATGAGAATCCTGTGATCACAGCAGAGCATATCCCTCTAGACTGGAGATTTGATTTTAACGAAACGACAAACCCTTTTTTAATGGAAAGACTTGGGGTAAATGCCGTGTTAAACCCCGGAGCTATTGAACTAAATGGGAAGATCCACCTTGTAGTTAGAATTGAGGGAGTGGATAGAAAATCGTTCTTCGCTGTTGTCGTGAGTGATAGTGGTCTCGACAACTTCAGATTCTGGGAATATCCCATTCTGATGCCGGAAACAGAGCTGCCCGATACGAACACCTATGATATGAGACTTGTAAAGCATGAAGATGGCTATATTTATGCAATATTTTGTACAGAGAGAAAAGATTTGAAGGCTCCACTCGGGGATACATCCAGTGCTATTGCACAATGTGGCGTAGCAAGAACAAGGGACCTTAAAAGCTGGGAACGACTTGCAGATATTCAAACAAAGTCCCCTCAACAAAGAAATGTTGTCTTGCATCCAGAATTTATTAATGGCAAATATGCCTTTTACACTAGACCATCTGAAGGTTTTATGGATGTTGGAATGGCTGGCGGAATTGGCTGGGGGTTATCAGACAGCATCGAAAATGCAGTGATCAATGACGAGTTAATATTTGAACCCAAGGCTTATCACACCATAAAAGAAGCTAAAAACGGACAAGGACCCGCGCCAATTAAAACGGCTAAAGGCTGGCTTCACCTTGCCCATGGGGTAAGAAATAATGCTGCAGGTATGAGATATGTGTTGTACATGTTCCTAAGTGATTTAAAGGACCCAACCAAGGTTATAAATCGTCCAGGTGGTTACTTTATGGCACCCGAGGGCGAGGAAAGAATTGGGGATGTATCGGATGTATTGTTCTGCAATGGCTGGGTAATGAAGGACAATGGAGATATCTTCATATACTACGCCTCCTCCGATACGAGAATCCATGTGGCCACAACGACTTTAGACCGATTGCTTGATTATGTTGTTCATACACCTGAAGATGCAGGACGTACCTATGCTTCTGTACAGCAAAGAATAGACCTGATCAATAAGAATAAAGCCTAGGATTGATAATAGCGAAGGAATAACTAAATTCTGACTGGAGGGCTAATATCTTGAGTGAATTCATTGAAAAGCCTGCAAAAAGATTTTTAGGATGTCAAATTTGGCTTGAACCGACAGATAGCAAGGAACGGATTTATGAGATATTCGATAAAGCTGCAGCGTGTGGTCTTGGGTGGGTCCGGATCTTCATCATGTGGCCATGGATTGAGCGTAAGCCAGGGGTTTATGACTTTCAGATATTCGATTGGGCCTTTGATGCTGCCGAGCGAAGTGGTATTCTATTAAAGCCTACACTGACCGCAAACTCAGGACCTTGGCATATTGGAACGCCAGCAACGCTGCATTCCGTTTCCGGGACAATTGATCTAAATCAACGCGAGAAAATGAGTGCCTATATCGAACAGACAGTTCAACGGTACAAGGAACATCCTGCTTTAGGTCAATGGATACTCTGGAACGAGCCTTCGAGCAAAGAGGTCGCCCGCACACCCTACATGCTTGATAATTGGCGTATTTGGCTAAAACAAAACTACAACAACGAATTAAATACACTAAATGATCGGTGGTTGACAGGCTATACGTGCTTCTCCGAAATTCCATTTCCAGAAGAAGTCCCCCATCCGCTGCATCAAAGGTATCACTGGAATAGTTATCGGATGTGGATGGACGATTGCAGCTTCCGCGCTTATCATCTCATCGAGGATTTGAAGTGGGTGAAAGCAGAAGTTAGCCGGTGGGATCCATTGACGGAGACCTGTGTGAATCCTGTTAATTTACTCGCTAATGTCTCAAGTCAAGCGGTAGATTTACAAGGAATTGGTGAGATTGTTAATGTCGTTGGGGCCAGCTATCATCCCGCATGGCAATTTACATTTGCCAAACGGGGTACATTCCCTGCATTAATGGCTGCAGGTGTTCGTTATCAAGCCTCATATCCAAGCATCCAACGGGTTGAAGTAACCGAGGTTCAGACCGGGAATACATTAAATTCCTCAAATCGACCCTGTGAGGTAACACCATCGGATCTAGCCAAATTCTTTTTGGCCAGTATTGCATCCGGAGCGGAGTCGGTCACGGGTTGGCTGTTTAATGTGCGCAGCCATGACTTCGAAGCTGGAGATTGGGGATTGCTCGATGATCATGATCAGCCTAGCGTCCGCACAGCGATGATGAGACGAATTCATGATCTTCTAGAAAAGATGATGAAGCTTACAGGGGATTGGAAGCCTGCCCCCGCACAAGTATGGGTCGCTTATAATCCGGCATCGCAGGCTATCGAATGGATCGAATCGAAGGATGTAGCTGTTCCTGGAAGGTTGGCTAACGACGGAGCCTGGGGTGGAGCCTTATTAACAACGACTGCGATGGAATGTGGTTTAAGCGCGGTCCATGCAAGGCTTCAGGATCTACCGGAAACCTGTGAGGAGCCAGGGTTATTGATCTTCTCGCATATGACCGCATGGGAGCAAGGGGGAGCCGAGCGGGCACTAGAATATGTAAAATCGGGAGGAACCTTGCTATTTGATTGTACATGCGGCAGGAAGACAGAGGACGCTTCATTAAATAGACCTTGGCCATCAGGGTGGTCTGAACAAATCGGCATGCGTTCAGTCAGTTTGGAATCAAACCCAGCCGGATATGACCTGTTACTGAATGGAATTACAGCAGGCAAATCATTATTAGTGAGATCGGCATTGGAATTGGACCCACAAGCAGGATGGACATCATGGGATGAGTTGACCTTCCAGACCGATGGCGCGCCTGGAGTATATGAGCGAATGTATGGCAAAGGCCGAATTATTGTTTATCGAGGCTTACTTGGTCCTACTCTTGTTCATTCATGGGACAGTCTTCCGTTAATTAAATATATCATTAAGCGTGCAAGCAGCCATATATCGGTTGCCGTTAGACCTCAAATGCAGCAGGATTGCTGTTTCTCCATTCCCATTCATACGGAGCAGGGTGAATTGTACGCCATTATTGCTCCGACCATTCAAGATCGGCAAGGGCAGCTGCTGCGTGTAAAAGCTGATCCAGGTTCCTACCATGACTTTTGGACGGATACCACCATTGAGGTTAATCATTTAGGGGAGTGGGTTTCACCCGCTATGGATGGGATCGCTTTACTGTGGAAGTTGAAAGACTAGAGAAATGTAGAAGAGCAGAGCTAGCTTAATTTTTGGCTGGTTTTGCCCTTCTTTATTTTTTGGAAAACAATCATACATATTTGCTAACTGGTGACTTGTCCGCTTCTTCCAAAGCACGGGTGCGATAGGCTTGTAAAGTTGTACCTGTGATGCTACGGAAGACTCGTTGAAAATGCTTCAAATCCCGGTAACCTGAGCGAGCGGCGATCTCGCTAATCAGGTACGAAGTCGATACCAAGAGTCGACAGGCAGACTCCACCCGTTTGATCTGCACATACCGATTGAAGGTTTGGTTGGTGGTCTCTTTAAATAACCGATGGAAGTGCCGGAGGCTCATCCCGAATGTTCGAGCTATAGGTTTTGCCATAAGCGGCTCCAGATGGTGCTCGTCAACATAATCGATTGCAGCATTAATGGATGAGTGTGGTGCTTTTGCTAGTTCAGCTGTAGGAAGCTCCCGAAGCTCCCGATAGAGTGAAATAACCAATTGAGCAAGGTAAGCGTTCAACATGATTTCGCGGTTATTTCTTTCCCCCTCATACTCTCGATGAAACGCCTCAAAAAGGGGAAGCAAACGGCCCTGTTGATCTCTAAAGCGAAGTGGTAATTGAAGGATATCCAGGGTTTCAGGAAAAGATTGCTCCCACCAATCGGGGGCCACACCACAGTTGTAAACGACCAATCGGGAGCCCTTGTCGGCCGAAGTTGGGCGAAGCACATGGACGGTTCCGACGGGAAGCAGGAAGATGTCGCCTTTCTCTACCTTGATCGTTTCTTGGTTGAGATAGTGATATCCCGACCCTTCCACGATATAAGTGATCTCAATAAAATCATGACTATGAGGTCGAACTTCAAAACCCTCTCTCCAATAATTGGAGAAGATGGGGCCATGTCGCTGAAACATATAGGCTTGTCGTACAATTTCAATCGGACGAAGCATATAAAGCCCCCCTTGTTATAAACATCATATCACACGAATGAATTGGCACAATGCCCCCTTCATTATGGCACAATCCGCCTTCGCTATTCCATCACGATTTGTTTACAATAAAGGCATCAAGATTATCCATAAGGCATTATGGACAAAAAGGAGTAGTTCTCTTATGACGAAGGCAACGTGGATATGGTTTCCAGGGGATTTTGAGGTATGGCTAAGGCGCGAGGTGGAGCTTCGTCGGGATGAGCGCGGGGTTATTTGTCCGCCAATTTGGAGGGCGGATAGCCCCTATGTCCAAGTGCAGTTCGATTGCCGATTTGAGGTAGCGGAGCTGGAGGAGCTGCAAATTTTGGCCAACGGGCCTCATAAAATTTGGTTGAATGGGGCGCCATACTACGAGAGTCAGAGTATGGTTCGCCTCACCCCAGGTAAATACGAGTTGCGAATCGAAGTTGTGCAGACGGGTTCCTTTCCAGCTTTGTACGTTCAAGGTACACAGATAGCCTCTGGTGCCAGTTGGGAAGTAAGCTGTCTGGATAAAAAGTGGCTTCGTGCCGGATACGAGAACTTCGATGATCCTACCTATCCACCTTCCGCATTCCAGTTGGAAAGACAAACCGTAGAGCCAGAATCGATCGAAGGTTCACCCTCAGGCTTACCCGGCGCTCTTCTGGTTGACTTTGGCAGAGAAACCTTTGGTTACTTGGAGTTGCTGGAACTTAGCGGGGAGGGAGAACTTCTGGTGTATTACGGGGAATCCCGGGAGGAAGCACTGAGCATGGACCATGCTGAAACCTTAGATCGATTGGTTGTACAGGCAGGGAATCCTTCCTCAACGATCGTTCTATCCAAGGGGCGGGCGCTCCGGTACGTGCATTTGGTTCCGACAGGGTCAACGCTTACCGTAGGGGGAATCAAGCTTCAATATGAATATCTCCCGGTCATGTACAGAGGTGCCTTTAAGAGTTCCAACGACCGATTGAACCAGATCTGGGAAGTAGCGGTGCGAACCTTTCACTTGAATACAAGAGAGTTTTTTCTAGACGGCATCAAACGGGACCGTTGGGTATGGTCAGGTGACGCCTACCAGAGCTACCTCATGAATTACTATATCTTCTTCGACAATCGGGCAGTAAAAAGAACCGTTCGGGCCTTACGTGGGAAGGACCCTGTGGCGATTCATCTGAACACAATCCTTGACTACTCCTTCTACTGGTTCATTGGACTTCAGGATTATTATCTTTATACGGGCGATCGCGAGTTTATCGAGAATCTGTATGATTCAGCGGTTACACTGATGGACTTTTGTCTGGGCCGAACCAATGAGGCTGGGATGATGGAGGGGATCAACGGCGATTGGGTGTTTATTGACTGGGCAGACATGAACAAAGAGGGCGAGCTCAGCACAGAGCAGATGCTTTTCGCCAAAAGTCTAGAGGTCATGGCTGAATTTGCAGAGCTTCTCGGACATAAAGAAGATGCTGGACATTATGCCGGACTAGCCAGTGAACTCAGGAATAAGCTTGATTCTTTATTCTGGGATGAAACATTAGGTGCTTACATTAATGGTCGTCATGAAGGAAAACTCATCCAGCAAGTGACCAAGCATCCTAACCTGTTCGCGATTCTTTATGGTTATGCTGATGAAGAGAGACAGAAGCTGATCAAGGAAAAGGTCATGCTAAATCCTTCCGTTCCAGCCATAACGACCCCGTATATGCGATTCTATGAATTGGCTGCACTTTGTGAGTTAAATGAACAGCAGGCTGTCTTAGCGGAGGTTTTGGATTATTGGGGCGGAATGCTGGACCGGGGCGCAACCTCCTTCTGGGAGGAATACGATCCCAACATAACTGGCATTGATCAATATGCCATGTATGACCGGCCGTTCGGCAAAAGCCTGTGCCATGCTTGGGGGGCTAGTCCCTTGTATCTGTTGGGTAAATATTATTTAGGCGTTAAGCCGCTTTCACCCGGCTATAGCCACTTCTTAGTAGAGCCAAAGCTTGGCGGATTAGAATGGTTGGATGGACGTGTACCCCTACCTTCCGGTGATGTCACGATCTACATGGATGAGGCAAGCATAAAAGTATCCATTCCAGGAGGGCAAGGGACACTTCGCTTTAGCAGCCAGACCCAACCTACAGTGAACCGCGGGCAATTAAAAACCGTCCAAATCGGTATTTACGAGCTTGAATTGCATGAGGCTGGCTTCATCTATGAGATAACGTATCAATAAACTTCTATGAGTTGCTGCCAATGAGTAACGCCATCCTACATAAGGAAGAGAATTCCTTATTAGCAGGATGGCGTTTTTTAATGATACTCCATGCATTAATTAATAAGTAGCCACGAAACGTATGTTCGCAATCGGTTAGCTTGCAGTTAGAATAATGTAAACGTTTTTGAATGTATGGTTACCTCTTTTTACTTATTGTGACTATTCCCTTTATTCGCATTCGTTGCTGATTTATAATAATGAATACATGTTATAAGAGGGGGAGCACATGAGCTTTTTAAACTCACTTCGTTTTAAACTACTGCTTGGCTTTTTCTTGATTCTTGCCCCTTTGATCGGTCTTCTTTACTATAATAACGTTTACTCTATTTTTGTGGTCCGAGAGCAAGTTTCTGAATCCCACACAAATCTTCTGAATATGTATGTTCAGCAAACAGACAAGGTGTTGTCTGAAACCTTTATTAATTTGATCCAGATGGACTCAACCGAATATTCCGAGTTAAGAACCTTCGATTTGCTCCCATATAATAGCGATGATTATAATATGGCACGTATTAGAATTTCAAATCAATTGAAACAGAGTATTCGCTTCAATACCATTGCCTATTCCTATTTTGTCTATTCTCCCGAAAAAAAAGATTTGATCCTGGCAACGAACAGCCCAGAAAGGGAAGCAAATGAGTTGATTCTTAGGAATATGCCGGAATTTATGAAGAGTGCTACAGAAAGCTTTCAGTGGATGTTATTGATTGAACCCGAAGGAAGTGGATTGGTTAAGATCCATAAGACCCAGTCTGGCTTATATGTAGGAGCATGGATAAAAATGGAACGCCTTGTGGAAACGCTTGCTTTTTGGGATGCTGAGCAGAATAACGGTGGGGCCACTATTATGTCTAAGGAAGGCAAACCGCTTGTAAAGTCCACATTATCAGAAAATCAATTAAATGCCATAAGCGAGTCCTTATTGCAATCGGAATCTCATTACCGACTTTTCAAGGATCCAATAGGCAAGTCTCGTTACCTCCAGGTAAGCTCTAAATCCACATTCGCTGATATTTATTATGTTATAACAGTGCCTGAGGAGAAGATTCTAAAGAATCTTCCCTTCTTTCAGAGAATTATCCGCGTCCTTCCAATTATTGTTCTCATGCTAATCCTTGCTGGAGCCTTTTTCTTCCACAAGGTAATGTACAAACCGGTGCTGAGGCTTATGATTGGCATGCGTCAGTTAGCTTCAGGTAATCTTCATGTGAGACTTAAACAATCGGATTCTTATGAATTCCGAATCCTTATGACATCCTTCAATCAGATGGCGTCGCAACTTGAGGATCTGAAAATTCATGTGTATGAGGAGCAATTGAAGGCTCAGAAAGCAGAAATGAAACATCTTCAGGCACAAATTAATCCGCATTTTTATATGAACAGCTTAAATATCGTATCTAGTCTCGCTGATTTGAAGGAGTACGAGCTCATCAAGAAAATGTCGATGCATCTCGTGGACTACTTTCGCTTCATTATTAAAACAAATCGTGCGATGGTCACTATTGTTGAAGAAATGGAGCATATTAGCAACTACTTGGAAATACAAAGGGTGCGATTTCCTGAAGTCTTTGACTACGAAATCATTATTCCGGCGGAATTACAAACTTGTATGGTTCCTGCTCTAACGGTCCAACCCTTCGTTGAGAATGCTGTTATCCATGGATTGGGGATGGAGGACAAACAATTTCTAATTCGCATTTCCGCTATGATCGACAAGAACACAGGTATGCTTACCCTAACGATAGTGGACAATGGATGCGGAATGCCCGAAAAGGTACTGGCCATGTTCCAATCCGGTCAATATACAAGGGAATCTGGAGATAAACATATAGGAATAAGGAACGTATACAACCGATTGAACATGCAGTTTAGTGGGCAATCCCAAATCAGTTTTAGAAACCTTCCAGAGGGAGGGCTAGAAGTAATTGTGTGCCTGCCGATCCAGGAGAAAGATTGGGGTGAGTGATTCAATGTATAAGGTGCTTCTAGTCGATGATGAGTTATATGCTTTAAAGGCAATAAATAGTAAAGTGGATTGGCTGCAGCTTGATGTTATTGAAGTACTTCAAGCATTAAATGCAAGACAAGCTAAGGAACTCCTTCAACAGCATAAAATTGATCTGATGGTATGCGATATTGAGATGCCTGGCGAGAACGGGTTGGAGCTTCTGGAATGGGTCCGGGAGAATTACCCTTTGACGGAAGCGGTTTTTTTAACCTGTCATTCTGAATTTGAATTTGCACAACAAGCGATTACTCTAGGCAGCTTGGATTATTTACTCAAACCGATTAAGGACTATGATGCTTTCACAGCCAGTCTCAAGAAGGCGTTAGACCGAGTGAGGCGAGGACGTGAAGTGGAAGTATTAGAAGCGTCTTATGAAAATGCCCGAAACCAATGGAACACGCAACAAAACCTTCTGTTTGAGAAGTTTTGGCAGGATTTATTTGCCCAGAAACAATCTATGGAGTCTGAAAGTTTAAACCGATCCCTTAAGCTTAATGGAATCCCCCTAACGAATACAAGTCGCATTGTGATCATCATGCTGAGCTTGGAGGAGTGGAAAGAGGAGTTTACGGAGCGGGATGAGAAAATACTAGAGTATGGCATTCGCAACGTAGCGACGGAACTGATCTTGGCCGGAAGACCGGGAATGGCTATTCAAGACAATAATGGATTAAATATGGTTTTGTGCTACCTTGAAGAAGATACTTCATTGGACCGGGAGGAGCTAAGGAACAACTGCTTGAAATTTCTTGAAGCTGCAGAAGCTTATTTATACTGCCACCTCTCCTGTTATATTGGGACGGAGGCTCCGCTAAGCGAAGTACTTCAAATTTATTATAAGCTGCAGGAAATTGAACATCATACGATAAACGATTCGAGGATGGTCATGTTTCAAGAAGATGTGAAAGAACTACCTCATGTTCTAAGATTGCCAATTCCAGAGCTGTCCGGGTTCCAGGTACTATTCGAAACAGGGGATAAGCAACAGTTGCTCGAAAGAATTCATCAATACTTCCTAAAACCCAAATTTGGAGTCATTACTTCAGAGCTTTTGGAGAGTATATATCATTATTACCTACAACTCCTTTCGACCTCCATCTATAAGGAAGGATTGGTGTTGACAGATGTTTTCACAACCAAAGAGCTTAGGCCTGTGGATTCATGGAGAAATCTACAGCAGGTCGCAGAATGGACCACCCGTGTCGTTTCAACGGGGATTGAATACCGGAACAGTCACTCTTCCAAATCCTCGTCATCCGCTATTGAGAAGATTAAGAAGTATATTGAGGATCATATAACCAAGCCGTTATCCCGCGAGGAAATTGCCGCTCATGTTTTCTTGAATGCAGCATATGTTTCAAGGTTATTCAAGAAAGAGACTGGTAAATCGTTATCTGAATATATTATGTACGAAAAGATGGAACGGGCCAAGCATATGCTCACCTCTTCCAATCTCAAAATTAGCTCGATTGCTGAAGAATTGGGCTATGTTTTTCTTTCTCATTTTACAAAAATATTCAAAAAAGTTGTGGGAATCAGCCCAATGGATTATCGTAAGAAATATCAGAATTGAAAGCTAGCATTTATTTGGGAGGGTTTACGAATGTCATCTAATCGGAAGAGCATTTTGCTATTCTCGGGATTGTTGCTCGTTACTATGCTATCATCTAGCTCCTGTAGTGATGACATATCTATGCCGCCCATATCAACTATTGAGCCAACGGGAGAACAAAGTCCTCCATCGACATTACCTCCATACGAAATATCGGTTCTATGGCCTAGCAATGAGCTTCAAGATGAGCAATTAGTAGAA
Source organism: Gorillibacterium sp. (assembly GCA_014380705.1). The sequence continues at coordinate 12,905 of JACMJI010000295.1, forward strand.
GAAGCGATAAACCATATCCTCGTCCCGAGAATTAACGCAACAATTGACCTGAGACCAATCGATTGGGGGCAATGGGGAGATAAGCTGAATCTGACGTTTGCCTCCCAAGAGAAAAGTGATCTCATCTTTACTGCGGCTTGGTCCGGTTATACAGATTACGTAAACCGTAAGGCTTTACTACCATTGAATCAACTGTTGGATAAGTATGGCACAGGTATTAAAGCATATATGGACCCACTTTTACTGTATGCTCCACAAATCGACGGTGAATTGTATGCCATACCCACTAACAAGGAAATTGCTGCAAGTACGGGTGTCATTCTACGTAAGGATTTGGTGGATAAATACCATATGGATTTAAGCAAGGTCAAAAAGGCTGAGGACCTTGAACCGTTCTTAAAAATAATCTTTGAGAATGAGCCTCATGTTACTCCGTTCTTTATGAACGCTAGCACTTCTATAGCTAGTTACAACCAGTATCCAGATCATTTGGGTGATAATAATATTTCTGGGATTATTATGAGGAATAGCAGCAGTACTCGAATTATTGCCGATGATCCGCAGTTCCTGAATATGCTTAATCTTACTCGCAATTGGTACTTAAAGGGGTATATTAACAGGGATGCTGCGACGACCCACTCAACAACTGTTGATCATTTGAGGGCGAAAACAATTTTTGCGTATGCAGAATCCCTGAAGCCGGGTAAGGACAAAGAGTTGGAGCAGAATGTTAAAGTGCCACTTGTTCAGATTGAACTGACCGTACCAACGGTCACAACCGGTGATTTATTAAGCTCGATGCTCGCCATATCCAAAAATTCCAAAGATCCGGAACGAGCTATGATGCTCATCAACTTACTGCATACAGACAAGGAAATCTTAAACTTGCTTGTTTATGGAATTGAGGGAAGACATTATTTAAAGAGATCTATAGATACAATCGAGGAAGGTCCTGACAATTCCAATTACAACACGGGTAACAATTGGATGTTTGGAAACCAATTCTTAAACTATTTAGGTGTTAATGAAGACCCGGAGAAGTGGGAACGCCTCAAGGAATTTAACAAAAAAGCCATTCGCTCACCAGGCATAGGCTTTACTTTTAACCCTGAAAAGGTTTTTAAGGAAATTCTTGCGTGCAATGCGATCGGGGGCAAATATTACGCTGCAATAAGTACTGGAACTATCGATCCTAAAATCAACTACCCCAAAATCCAATTAGAATTAGTAAATGCAGGTCAGAATAGGATTATTGCCGAGAAGCAGCGACAATTTGATCAATGGCTCAAGTTAAATGGGAGGAGTACAAGATGAATTTTTAATAATTTTAATATCAATGGCATAATTAATTAAAGAGGGTCATTACAAGATAAGCGAATATGGAAAGGTGCCACTATACTAAGCGTATGGGCGGGAACCGTTCCATGTTCGCTTTTTTTTATTTTAATAAAAATTTAATAAGGGAAAGGAAGAGATGAAATGCGCAAATGGTTAACCGTCTTACTCTGTGTTGTTTTAATGTTTTCTACTTTGCTTGGAGTTGCAGATCCTGTTCAAGCAACTGCAGGAGATTATTATGACAACGTTCTGGGCGAGCTTGAGGCAAAGGGGATCAATACGACCGGTGCTCAGTTTATGTATGGAAACACAGAAGAGGCTGCTATGACTTATGATGACAATAGCACCCCATTAGTGAAGGAGGGTAACTTTAAGATCGATGGCATGAAGTCAGGGGATGTATCGGGTGAATTGATCAACGTCACCGATCAGCCTTTTACCAAGGCGTTCCGCGTCCGAACCGGTCAGAGAGCCAGTGATGGTCAATGGTGGATGGCCAGCCTAAAGGGCATGTTGGTGGATCCTGTCCAACAGGGCGATGTAATTCTACTGACCTTCTACGCCAAGAATGTAACGGATAATTTGAATTTGACACAAATGGCAGTAA
>JACMJI010000296.1 GCA_014380705.1 Gorillibacterium sp.
AATACAACGGAATACAACGGAATACAACGGAATACAACGGAATACAACGGAATACAACGGAATACAACGGAATACATGGTCGAAGTTACTGTGTTTTTTTACGGTACATACTCATCATCGTCGGGTTCGCCGATTTTTGCCGTTCAGGATGGGAGATAGCAGGAAAGTAAGCATAGTTAAACAGCCAAATGCAAGGATTGCAAGCGACGAAGCTTGACCAGCAGATAACCAAAACTCTGGCCAAAGCGATACAAATGACACTTGAGGGGTTACCATTGTATCCATAACGTGACTGGTTCCAATGGTTGGAAGAAAGCTGGAAGGTTCGCTGCTAAGCCAGTCGGCTAATGGGGTTCCAAGAGCAAAAGTAAGAATGAAAGCAAATGCAGCATGGAGGCAGCGACCTGCAAAAAAAGGCAGGTAGCGAATGCTGCTGCCGCTTATTATTCCCCGAACCAGAAGATGTTGACTTAAACCACTCCAGGCGAGTACGGCACCGATGACGGAATAAAGCCAAATGCCGCCTTTTGCTTGAACAACAGCGGAATAGCTGCCGAGGTGAGGCTCTAATAAAGCCGGAATCAAGGAAGTGCCAGACCAGGCTTCCGGAAGCTGTATAGAAATCATTCGAGTGAGCACGGAGAAGAATATGATGAAGCCGCTAAGCGAAAACAGAGTCTGAATGGCGTGAGCAACAGCTTCCCCCAGCAGCTTTCCGAAGGTTCTACCATCTTCAAGCCGGGCCTCGCTCATCGCACGAAAGAAACGTGCTGCCATTCCTTCTGTCCTTAAAGTTGGTTCGTCCATCTGTTGCTTAGAGCCATCTGGCAATACACGGAATAGCAGAGCAACCCCAAAGGCCGCTATATAATGTACAGCTGCAATAAAGACACCCGCGTGGATGCTATGTAAAAAGCTTGCACCGATCACGGTCACCATCGTGGCAGGGCTGCACAGGTGAGAGAGGGACAAGAGTCGACTAGCCTCAACTTGCTGCAATGGTTTTTTGGCATAGAGTTGAAGGGTGGCCTCGGCACCAACGGGATAACCAGCAAGTAGTCCAATAGATAGGGCTCCTCCGCCACCATGGGGAATGCGAAACAGTACCCGTAGAAGCGGCTCAAACAATGCGCCGAAGGCTCGAGTAAGACCCAAGCCCGTGACAATCTCTACTAGAATATAAAACGGTAGAAGACCTGGGAGCAGCACGGTCCACCAGAGTCTTAGGCCTCCAAGAGATGATTGAAAGACTTGGTCCGGGTAAAGGATAATGAGAATGACGAGCAGTAACGCTGTTGCAGCAAGAATAGCCGTGACAATCCGACTGCGCCCGCTTTCCGGCAGTAGTCCCATGGGAAATCACCTCGCGAAGGTAAGCTTTGCTTCAAGTGTACGCCACGAAAGTGACGAATAGACCAAGCTGTCTTGCCCTGAACACCTTGCGAACAGCAGTTATATTATAGGACCTACTAGCATAACAAAAATAGATGTGGATTTGGAGGTTGAGACATGGATGAACAAAATAATAAAGGATCAGATGAATGGAATCCAGGTGGAGGACCAGGGAGAAAACCGCGTCTACCCTCTTCGTTTAAAATTATTGCATCAGCCATGGTCGGTTTAATCGCAGCTTATTTTCTTGTCTTTTACCCGCTTCCTTATTATATTTATCAACCGGGGACGGCCGAGAATATCAGGTCAATGGTTATCGTGAACAAGGAAACTCCGCCCGATGCGGGTTCATTCATGCTTACTACCGTAGGAGTCATGAATGCCAACGCGTTGACTTATGTCTGGGCAGAACTGACGGATAAGGAATTGAAGCAGAGAAAGAATGTGCTTCTTGCGGGAGAAACAGAAGAGGAATACAATCAGCGACAGGTATACAGTATGGTTTCTTCCCAAAGCAATGCCATTTTAGCCGCTTACCATAAACTTGGCATTCCTTACCATTTTAAAACGGAGAGTATCATGGTCATGCACCTGGTTCCTGGCATGCCCGCTGCAAGCATCCTCAGGGTAGGGGATGTCTTGCTCAAAATGGACGGTAAAGTGATGGAATCAGCGAAGCAACTGGTTAGCTATTTAAGTGGCAAAAAAGCTGGCGATTCCTTATCCGTCACATTTAGGCGCGGGGATAAGGTTTTAGAGAAACAGGTAGCCCTTGACTACTTGCCAGAAGAGCCTGCCGAAAGCGGCAAGGCTGCAAAACCTCGTCGAGTGGGTGTCGGCATCTCCTATAACTTCCTCATGTCTGTCCAACCTGAGAATCTAGAAAACCACATAAAGATTCAAGCAGGTGAAATCGGCGGACCTTCCGCAGGACTGATGTTCACCCTCGAAATTATCAACCATCTCCTCCCCGAGGATATCTCAAAAGGACACCGGGTCGCCGGAACAGGTACAATCATCGAGGATGGTACGGTAGGTCCGATCGGAGGCATTCCTTATAAGGTAATTGCAGCCCATCGAGAGAAGGCAGAAATCTTCTTCGCCCCCAAGGAAAATGCAGCAGATGCTATAAAACAGGCTGAAAAATTAAAAACAAAAATGAAGATCGTAACCATTAGCACACTTAGCGAGGCAATGGATTATTTGGAGCAACTCCCTGAGACTGCACAGAAGTAATTCATGAAGCAGCTGGTAAAGCTTCTGGAAAAAACCCGCTTGCAGGTGGACAGTCCAGGAATTTTATGAGTTCATCATGAGGTAAAAAAATAACCAACGAAGTTCCACTAGTTTTCGTAGTGGGGCTTCATTGGTTATTTTGCTTTAACAATGATCGCCGATCTCGTTAATAGATTTAGTCATTCTGGCCAGCCCTGTTATAATTTTCGCTTTGCAGGGGAGCCTGATAATAGTCACGGAACAACTCGCGGCTTTCGGGTACGGGACCAGAGAGTGCATAGATGGCTGCTGCACGGAGGTCAAGAGTAAGCAATGGAGAGGTTTCCTTTGTCGCCTTGATAACGATCGGTACGGATGCAGTCGACTTCATTTGTTTCAGGAGCTGACGGCCGCGTGTGCTAAAGCCTAGAATGCGTAAGTAGGGTACACCCTTAGACAGCACCTCCCGAGAGAGATCCGCTTTGCTGTGATCAAGTAAAATGCGGAGTAAGGTACGCTGAAGCTTGGCACTGGTGTAACGCTTGGTTTTAATGGCATCTAGAAGCTGTTGGACAAGATTCCCTTCCTCGTAGTCCAGTGTCGGAAGTGCCCCCTTGATACGGTGCTCCAGCCCTTCGGTTACTTCGCAGATTTTGACCAGATCCTGCGGGGAACGGGTAAGGAGGACGTGCAGAAGCGGGGCAGCAAATCGCTCCCAATCGATTGGTCCGCGTCCAGCCGCCCATTCCCGCTGAAGGATGTCATGCGTGTACGCGGGGATAAAGGGCCGGGCCGCCGCTAGCCCGGCTGCTAGTTCAGCTGCAGCGCCTGCTGCAGCAAGGCTGTTCACGCCGCCCATAAGCAGGCGGCGTATAGCTGTGGCGCTGGCGAGGGCTCCGCCCGCCGCCTCCCGCTCATGATAGCCCGCACCGGTGCGGGCTATGGTGAGCGGGACCATGCGGCTGCCGATGCGGCGCAGCGCCAAACAATAGTGCAGCCCAAGAATATCGTTGGGCTGCACGAGAAGTCCTTCGTCGGTGCTTCCGCCGACGAAGGCAGCAGTGGCAGCGGCATACGCTGCGGGATAGCCGATTCCACGGACTAGCTGAGCGCGCAGAAGATCCCGGAATTCCACGGGTTCTTCGTACAAGCGCTCAGCAAGCTCCTGGAATCGGTGGATCACGCCGCTCTCGCTGCCGAAAACGATAGCGTCCGTCAGCCCGGTCGCCTCAAGTGCCGATACAGCGCCGTAGGCAAACCATTCGGCAGGCTGGGCAGAAAAAGCAACGGGCAGCTCGATGACAACATCAGCGCCCATGTGAAGCGCCATCTCGGCGCGCGCCCACTTGCTCGCGATTGCAGGCTCGCCCCGTTGCAGGAAGGGGCCGCTCATCACAGCGATGACAGCCTCAGCCCCTGTGAGTCGCTTCGCTTCTTGGAAATGATGCACATGTCCATTATGAAGCGGGTTATATTCAACAACAAGACCTACTATTCTCAAAAGAAAATCCCCCTGATTCATTAACAACTTTTTGATGATATTAGTAACTAGGTTTAGCATTAGGTTTAGCATTAGGTTTAGCTCTAGGTTTAGCATTAAATAATAAACGATTTATCCATTCAAAAAAACGATAGTAGTTTTCCAAATGCATTCAAACGTTCAGGTTCACCATTATGTATTGGTATTGGAACAGTTTGATTTTGTATCTAGGTTTGAGTTATTCTATAGATCTGTCTAGGTAACTATAGATCTGTCTAGGTAACTATAGATCTGTCTAGGTAACTATAGATCTGTCTAGGTAACTTTTTTCAGCTTGGAACAGGTATCCTATGGTTAAGTAAGCATTAATTTAATGTTTACCTCCCCATTATAACGGATGATATCCCGCTTCCCCAAATCAATATTAGAAAGCAGTGTTACGGTAAGTGCTCAATGACAGCTTTTTGCAAAAGTTTCTGATGCCTGTCAGTGATAAAAGGTTGACAAGATGCATATGGAATGGCTATAATTATTTTTGTTTGTTTGGAGTGATGACTGATGCATATTAACATTAAAAACTTGACCACCAAAGAGCAATCGGCACAGCTTCTTGAGCAACTGGATTTGTCCGATCTTCTTGGCGGTCGCATTGATCTCGTTTCTTTTGGTACCTTAGTAGCAGAATTGCAAGCCGTAACGGAGCAAGGGGTCGTCGAAGTGACAGGCTTACTAACGCTTCCGGTAACGTTGCTATGCTCTCGCTGTCTTTGTGAGGTACAAGAAACGCTTGCCATTCCGTTTCGTGAGCGATTTACTAAAGAGTCAATCGAAGACGGTGATGACAGTGACCTGCACTTAGTGAAGGAAGATCCCGTGGATCTGAAGCCATTTGTGGAGGAAGCTGTTTGGATGGCGTTACCCTACATTCCGCTTTGCAGCGAGGATTGCGAGGGACTTTGTCCGGTTTGCGGTGTTAACCGCAATGAGCAAGACTGCGGCTGTAAGGTTGAGAAGATTGACCCCCGTCTTGCGGGTTTGGCCGACCTTTTCAAAGAATAACAAGAAGACCGTTCGCGGTTTTTGAATGATGGCAAGGAGGTGGGAAGAATGGCAGTACCACAAAGGAGAACATCCAAAACGCGCCGTGACAAGCGCCGGACTCACTTCAAGCTGGTAGTTCCGGGCATGGTCAAATGCGATCAATGCGGAGAACTCAAGCTCGCTCACCGCGTCTGCAAAGTATGCGGTTCTTACAAGGGCGTTGAAGTTATCAAGCAATAATTGAGGAAAGGTAGTACCTTCATCTTTGGTGGGGTGCTATTTTTTTTCGCTGGTAAACTCGTTTTTTTGCTTCCATCATTCCTGAAAAATGCTCTATTACATATCAGTGGGTTATTCCTGCTTTCTTTTTCCAAAACTTTTTTATATACTAGTCTTAGGACCTGGTAATAAAACAATTTGACTTTCAAATGATAATGAAAGCGGGTGCCGGTTATCGAACGATTGCCCAAACGCGAGCGTCAACGGCAGCTCGTCCAATATATCGAAGAAAACCCTTTTGTAACAGATGATGATCTAACTGGGCGTTACGGTGTGAGCATTCAGACCGTTCGGCTGGATCGAATGGAACTCGGTATTCCCGAGCTTCGAGAACGACTTAAAACAATGGCTGCTCGCTCTTTCGATCAGGTGCGTTCCCTTTCTCCCGATGAGGTGATTGGCGAGGTTATTGATTTGCAGTTGGATAAAAGTGGAATCTCCTTGTTTGAAGTAAAAGAGGAGCATGTTTTTACGCGGACTGGCATTGCTCGGGGGCATCATATTTTCGCACAGGCCAACTCCCTTGCCATTGCTTTGATCAATGACGAGATTGCACTTACCGCTTCTGCAGACATTCGATTTGTTCGGTCTGTCCACTTGGGTGAGAAATGTGTTGCTAAAGCGAAAGTGGAGCGCAAGTCCAGAGGGAATGCTAAGGTGAATATTATCACTACCGTTGGTTCAGAGGCTGTCTTTCAAGGGCAGTTTCTGATCTATCATTCCAATAATATTGGATAGAGGAGTTGATCTGATGCGGATCGCAATTGATGCAATGGGTGGCGACAATGCACCTGAGGCTGTGGTTGAAGGTGCAATTATGGCGGCTAGAGCTTGGCCGGATACAGAAATTATTCTTGTTGGCAAGGTTTCCCGAATTGAAGCTCTGCTTCGTGATAAGCCCAGCAACCTGACGCTTGTTGGAGCGGAGGATGTTATCGCATCCAATGATGAGCCTGTGAAGGCTGTTCGCAACAAGAAGGATTCTTCCATGGTCGTTGCAGCAAGGCTTGTACGCGAGCAGAAGGCAGATGCCTTTATCTCGGCAGGGAATACGGGGGCACTGCTGGCAGCAGGGCTGTTAATCGTCGGTCGCGTACCTGGGATTGACCGTCCGGCACTTGCTCCGATGATTCCAACGATAGACGGCGTAGGGACCCTAGCGCTTGATATCGGAGCGAATATGGATGTCAAACCGGAGAATCTGCTGCAATTTGCTTTGATGGGAAGTATTTTTCGCACAAAGGTAGATGGAATTGCATCCCCACGTGTTGGCCTTCTTAACGTCGGTGCGGAAGAATCCAAGGGTAATGAGTTGACTAAAGCTGCCTATCCACTCTTAAAACAAGCTCCGATTCACTTTATTGGCAACGTTGAAGCACGAGATGTGTTGGCTGGCGAATGTGATGTGCTTGTATGTGATGGGTTTGCCGGGAATATTCTGCTCAAGTCGCTCGAAGGCACGGCAGGGACGATATTTAAAATGCTGAAGCAGCAGTTTACTAAATCGACGATGAATAAGCTTGCCGCTGCGGTACTTGCGCCAGGGCTGAGGGAATTTAAGAAAAAGCTTGATTATACCGAACACGGCGGGGCTCCTATGCTTGGTCTTAACGGATTGGTATTGAAAAGTCATGGTTCCTCAAATGCAATTGCAATCATGAACGCGGTTCGCCAAGCTAGAACTGCCTTATCCAATAATCTAGTGGAAGCCATATCCGCCGAAATCGGCAAGGAAAGAGAGTGAAGACGATGAACCTGATACCCGTTGGCGTGCTCGGAACAGGAAAGTACTTACCTGATCGGGTACTAACTAACTTAGATTTGGAGAAGATTGTAGATACGAATGACGAATGGATTCGGACTCGTACCGGCATCCGTGAACGACGTATTGCTTCTACAGAACAGGCTGCATCGGATCTGGCCTTCCCAGCAGCCGAGCAAGCGATTAAGAATGCGGGGATTACGGCAGCGGATATAGAGCTAATTATCGTTGCTACGGTTACGCCAGACATGGCTTTTCCTTCAACTGCCTGTATTCTCCAAGAGAAGTTAGGTGCCAAGAAAGCCGCAGCCTATGATTTATCGGCAGCCTGTGCAGGGTTTATCTATAGCTTGGCAAATGCAGCTAATTTCATTGCTATGGGAACTTATAAATATGCGCTGATTGTTGGCGTTGAAGTATTGTCCAAAATTACGGATTATACGGATCGTAATACTTGCATCCTTTTTGGGGATGGAGCGGGAGCTGTCGTTATTGGTGCCGTACCGGAAGGAAGAGGATTTAAGTCTTTTGAAATAGGTGCGGATGGTACAGGAGGCGAGTTGCTCAAAATCCATGCAGGTGGTTCACGCTGCCCATCAAGTGCAGAAACGATTGAACAAAAGCAACACTTCTTATACATGGCAGGAGCAGAGGTATTTAAATTTGCTGTTCGTGTCATGGGAAGTGCAGCCGAAGAGGCACTGCGTAAAGCGGGTCTTGGTAAAGAGGATATCGATCTGCTCATTCCACATCAAGCGAATATGCGCATCATTAATTCAGCTTTGCACAAATTGAGCTTGCCTGAGGACAAATGCATGATCAATCTCGATCGATATGGAAATGTTGGCGCAGCCTCGATTCCAATGGCTCTTGCCGAAGCGGCTGAGACGGGTCGACTGGCTGCTGGAGACAAGATTGTTATGGTCGGGTTTGGCGCAGGACTCACTTGGGGAGCAAGTGTACTCGTCTGGTAAGCTTTCGGATGGGCATTTCAAGGGAGGGGATTAACTTGAGTAAACAAGCATTTGTTTTTCCCGGGCAAGGCGCGCAAGCTGTAGGTATGGGACGCGACGCATTTGATCATTCCCCGGAAGCGCGAGAAATTTTTATTCGAGCGGATGAAGCGCTTGGCTTCAAGCTCACAGATATTATTTTTTCTGGACCCGAAGCTGAGCTTAAGAAAACCTATAACACCCAGCCTGCACTTTTAACAACAAGCCTCGCTCTTCTTGCAGCCCTCCGCCTTAAAGGCATCAAGGCAGACTTTGTAGCGGGTCATAGCCTAGGGGAATATACCGCTCTTGTCGCAGCGGGTGTCCTCTCTTTTGAGGATGCTGTGCGAACGGTTCGTATTCGTGGAGAATTGATGGAAGCAGCGGTGCCAGCAGGTCTTGGGGCGATGGCGGCTGTTCTTGGTGCCGAACGGGAAGCGTTATCCGCCTTTTGCGAAACACTGTCTGTCGAAGTAGGAGCAGTGGAGCTTGCTAACGTTAATTGTCCGGGTCAGATTGTCATTTCTGGCACTCGGGAAGGCATTCAAGCTGCCCAAGAACGAAGTCGTGAATGCGGAGCTAAGCGAATGATCCCGCTTGATGTAAGTGGTCCGTTTCATTCTTCACTCATGCGGCCAGCCGCAGAAAAGCTTGCAACGATATTAGCTGAATTAAAGCTTCAACCAGCTAGTATACCCGTAATTGCTAATGTAACGGCGGAGCAGGTCATCAATCCCGAACAAATCCGTGAACTTTTGGTTCAGCAGGTGTATTCCCCCGTGCTTTGGGAGGACACCATCCGCCAATTGATCGCGGAAGGCGTAGATACCTTCATTGAGATTGGTCCTGGAGCTGTTCTTGCCGGTCTGATTAAGAAGATTGATAAAACGGTAACTGTTAAATCGGTTAATAGCATGCAGGCGGTAGAATGCTTTGAATAATTGCGAATACGTTATTAAGGAGGAATGCGGAATGCTCTTAGGCAAAACTGCAATAGTCACCGGTGCGTCCCGGGGAATAGGTCGTGCGATTGCTGTTACTCTTGCGGAAGCAGGGGCAGATGTCGTCGTTAACTACTCCGGTAGTGAAGAAGCAGCACTAGAGACAGTGAAGCTTATCGAAGCCTTTGGGCGACGCGCCCTTGCTGTCCGGGCGAATGTGTCTGATTCTGCTCAAGTAGAGGATATGATAAAGCAGACCATTACTGCTTTTGGACAAATCGATATTCTTGTGAACAATGCAGGCATTACCCGTGATAATCTGCTCATGCGGATGAAGGAGGAGGAATTTGACGATGTGATTGCTGTCAACCTCAAAGGGGTTTTTAACTGTATGAAAGCAGTTACCCGCACGATGATGAAGCAGCGTTCAGGTCGTATTGTCAATATTTCCTCGGTAGTGGGAACGCTAGGTAATCCTGGGCAAGCTAATTATGTAGCCTCCAAGGCAGGAGTCATCGGTCTGACCAAATCCGCAGCGAGGGAACTAGCGAGCCGCAATATTACGGTGAATGCAGTAGCCCCGGGTTTTATTGTTACGGACATGACCGAAAAACTCCCTGAGGATGCTAAAGTCCAGTTGACAGAACGAATTCCACTAGCTAAACTTGGTCAGCCGGAAGATGTCGCTAAGGTCGTAAGGTTTCTCGTCTCAGACGATGCAACTTATATAACTGGGCAAACGATTCATGTTGACGGTGGAATGTACATGTAGGATTTTGAATCCTATGGTAATTTGTTTGTAATTTTCGTATAATACCAAGGAGGAGGTGAAACGGATGTCCGACGTTGTTGAACGCGTGAAGCGCATCGTTATCGACCGCCTCGGGGTGGAAGAAACAGAAGTTACCTTAGAAGCTTCTTTTAAAGAAGACCTGGGTGCTGATTCCCTTGACGTGGTTGAATTAGTTATGGAGCTTGAAGATGAATTCGATATGGAAATTTCCGATGAGGATGCTGAGACGATTACCACTGTGGGAGAAGTAGTTAAATACATACAATCTCATACGTAATGTATCCACAAAGTCCCGTTGTAAGCTAACGGGACTTCTTCTCCATATTCTTTTTATAATGCCGGACAAAAGAGGTGTGTATTCATGGTAAGACGTGTCGTTATTACGGGAATGGCGGTTTGTACCTCACTCGGACAAGATCTAGATACGTTCTGGAGCAACTTGCAAGCAGGTCGTTCTGGGGTATCGTTGATTGACAACTTAGACGTAAGTGAGTACCCAACCAAAATTGCCGCTTCCATAAAAGATTTTGATCCAGACAGCCTATTCGGTAAAAAGGAAGCACGCCGTATGGACCGCTTCGTCCAATTTGCAGCTTCTGCTAGCCTTAATGCGATTAAAGATGCGGATCTTAAGGTAGGAGAGAATGTAGACCCCGAGCAGATCGGCGTTTACATTGGTTCTGGTATTGGTGGGTTATCGACCTTTGAGGAGCAGCACAGGCTTCTACTTGAGAAAGGACCCAAACGAGTAAGTCCATTCTTCATCCCAATGATGATCGCCAATATGGGCTCCGGGCAGGTCTCGATTATGACGGGTGCCAAGGGTCCGAATAGCACCGCAGTAACGGCTTGTGCAACGGGGACGCACTCCATAGGAGACTCGTTTCGATTGATCGAGCGCGGTGAAGCGGATGTGATGATTTGCGGAGGTGCGGAGGCTTCGATCACACCGATGGGGTTATCAGGCTTTTGTGCCATGCGTGCGATGTCTACCCGCAACGATGACCCCGCGAAAGCAAGCCGGCCGTTCGACACAGATCGGGATGGGTTCGTCATGGGCGAAGGCGCAGGTGTCCTTATTCTTGAATCGCTAGAGCATGCGATTAATCGTGGTGCTAAGATCTATGCCGAGTTGGCAGGTTACGGAATGAGCGCTGATGCTCACCATATGGCAGAACCTTCACCAGGTGGCGAAGGGGCCTCACGCTCAATGAAGCGTGCACTAAAAAGTGGCGGTCTGACACCTGAGGACGTTGATTATATTAATGCTCATGGAACATCAACGGGTCATGGCGACAAGGGTGAAACAGATGCGATTAAGCTAGCGTTCGGTGATGCTGCCTATAAGGTAGCCATCAGCTCGACGAAATCCATGACCGGACATTTACTTGGTGCTGCTGGTGGTATTGAAGCTGTCATCTGTGCATTAGTCCTTCGTGATGGCGTTATTCCACCGACGATTAATCTGGATAACCCAGACCCTGAATGTGATTTGGATTATGTTCCTGGACAAGCTCGCAAGGCTGATGTCAGAGTAGCTATGTCCAATTCCTTTGGCTTTGGTGGTCACAATGCGACTATTATTATGAAAAAATACGAGGCATAAGCCATGAACCGTGATTTAAAACAGCTTCAAGAGAAGCTAGGTACCCCTTTTCGTGATCCGGCTATTCTACGCCAGGCTTTTACACATTCTTCCTATGTGAACGAGAATCGTTCAGCCGGTACACGGGATAATGAGCGTCTTGAATTTCTCGGAGATGCCGTGCTAGAACTTACCGTATCCGAATATCTGTTCGACTCCTATCCTAATCGCACAGAAGGCGAACTGACCAAGCTGCGTGCCTCCATCGTATGTGAGCCCTCACTTGTTGTGTTTGCTGAGCACTTAGGCTTTGGGCAATTCGTACTTCTTGGCAAAGGGGAGGAGTTAACGGGTGGCCGTTCAAGACCCGCCCTTCTCGCCGATGTGTTCGAATCGTTTATTGGAGCGTTGTACCTGGATCAAGGACTTGAAGCTGTTCGGGATTTTCTGAAAAGTTGCATGTTCCCCCAAATAACAGGCGACGGAAAACCCCAAATTATCGATTATAAAACGCGGCTGCAGGAGCATGTGCAACAGCATGGCTTAGGTATACTCGAGTATCGCATTGCCGACGAACGGGGTCCAGCACACGAAAAGGAATTTGTATCCGATGTATATATGGATGGGGTTCTTCTAGGTACAGGCTCCGGTCGCTCCAAGAAGGAAGCAGAGCAGCATGCCGCTGCTGGAGCGCTCGCCCGGTTAAATGTAGAGAGCGATTAATTATTCATTTAACTTAGGAAACACCGTGTTCAGCTCCCTCAGGGGAATGGATACGGTGTTTTTATATCTATAATAATGAATGTATAACTATTAGATCAGTAGCGTTGCCTAACGTTGACACAGATGTTGGCTCCATTCCGATAAAATTAGAACGGAGTCCCAATTGTTGCTTTAGTGGCAGTGTGGATAAGTAGAAATTTCCCGTTAAAATGATTGGAAAACGCCATAAAACTATAAATAAATGGATTAATCCCCCCCTTTCAGATGATTTCGTCCCATTTAAATGAATAAATCAAAAATAACTGGATTAATCCATTTATTATGTTTCCGGACGTTATCTTGGTTCAAAATAACATGCATTTTCCACTTATTTCAATCCTAACACGATCAGAACCAAGTTGGATTATCTCGGGATTTTTAATAATTTCTTATCTATCTAGGATAAACGCCTCTAGGCTTTATTCAACTCCTTGCGTAATATGAACGGAGTAATGAAAATAAATACTGTATTTGACTTGGGGAATGAGCGGATGCACCACCTGTACCCTGAATCCTAGTGCTGAGCAGTATCTTAGACACTTAACCTCTATCTTTTTCAACTTTTATCTAGGGGTAGTTGCGCGGTTATGGTACAATTAACGTTGTAATTTTGGCCAGAGGTGAGATCATGTTTCTTAAACGCTTGGAGCTCGCGGGCTTCAAATCTTTTGCTGACAAAACAGAATTAGAGTTCGTTCAAGGGATTACAGCAGTTGTAGGCCCCAACGGCAGCGGCAAAAGCAATATATCGGATGGTATCCGCTGGGTTCTGGGTGAACAAAGCGCCCGCTCTCTACGCGGAGGTAAGATGGAGGATATTATCTTTGCCGGAAGCGATACCCGTAAAGCAGTTAACTTTGGGGAAGTATCGTTAACACTGGATAATTCTGATCAAGCCCTTCCTCTCGGTT
Source organism: Gorillibacterium sp. (assembly GCA_014380705.1). The sequence continues at coordinate 13,154 of JACMJI010000296.1, forward strand.
TTAATGAAGTGACGGTTACGAGACGGGTTCACCGGAGCGGGGATAGTGAATATTTAATTAATAAGCAAGCTTGCCGCCTGAAGGATATCACAGAGTTGTTTATGGACACCGGGATTGGCAAGGAGGCTTATTCAATCATTGGCCAAGGCCGGATTGAAGAGATTTTAAGTACGAAATCAGAGGATCGTCGGGGGATTTTTGAAGAAGCCTCGGGAATTGTCAAATACAAATCACGTAAGAAAGAAGCGGAGAAGCGGCTTGCCGAGACAGAGCAGAATCTGTTGCGGATCCACGACCTTGTGTCAGAGCTTGAGGTCCAGATCGAACCGCTTCGTGAGCAGTCTGGTATAGCAATCCGCTATAAGGAACTGAAGGAAGAGCTTAAGGTAAGCGAGATCTCCATGTACGTCCATCAGATTGAACAGCTTCATTTGCAGTGGACACAGGCAGGTGAGCGACTCGCTCATTTAAAGAGTCAACAGCTCTCGCTGTCTGCTGAGGTTGGGCGCCATGACGCACTCCTAGAGAAACATCGCTGGGAGACCCATAGACTGGATGAGGAACTGGAACGTTTACATACCTTGCTGCTAACCGTAAGTGAAGACACCGAGAAGTGCGAGGGACATGGCGAGGTTCTGAAGGAAAGACGTCGCCATCTAGCAGCAAATCACGAGCAGCATGTGCTGGCGATTGGTACGCAGGAGGAACGTCTTGCTAGCCAAGCGAGCGAAATGGCGGCTCATCAGGACAAGCTTAGCGTGTTGTCCCAGCAACTTAAAGGTTTTGAGACGGCTGTTAAGGTCGAAGAAGAGAGCCTCTTAGGTGTCGCAGGCGGTTTGAGCGGTGACAAGGAAGAGAAGCTGAAGGGCGATCTTCTTGCTGCCATGAATGATATGGCTCATGCTCGAGGTGAAATTCGAAGTGTCGAGCAGCAGACGGAAGGCTTGCGGCGCCGCAATGAACGCCTTACGGAGGAAAGTGCTAAGTGGTTGGAGCAGCGTGAAGCTCTGGAAGCAAGACGTGCGGAGCTAACGATTCGGCGTGATGAAGCTGCTGAAGCGGTGGAGCGTATTCGTACCGAATACATCCAGCTATCCGCAAGTATACAGAGCAAGCAGGCGTTACAGGAGGAAGCAAGCGCTGCACTGCGAAAGTGGGAGCAGCGCCTGGAATCCCTAATCTCGCGGCGAGATACGATGCGGGAGATGCACAATGATTACGATGGCTTCCAGCATGGGGTCAAGGAAGTTCTTAAGGCCAAGGATCGTCCAGGTGGCCTAAAGGGTATCCATGGTGCAGTAGCTGAGATTGTCAAGGTTCCCGCTGATGTCGAGCTAGCGATGGAGACGGCTCTAGGAGCGGCGCTTCAGAACATTGTGGTAGATAGTGAAGGAGACGGTCGGGCCGCGATTGCTTTTTTGAAGCAACGGCAGCTAGGTCGGGCTACTTTCCTGCCTCTAGATGTTATTCGTGGACGGTGGGTCGGTGACGTCGAGCTGCGAAGTGTAAAAGATTACGAAGGCTTCGTTGGCGTGGCAGCCGATCTGGTCAGCTATGATGATTTGTACAAGCAGGTCGTCTATAGCCTTCTCGGGCATGTCATCATCGCCCGTACATTGGAGGATGCCAATTACATCGCAGCTAGATGTCAATATCGGTACCGTATCGTCACTTTGGATGGGGATGTCGTCAATCCTGGCGGTTCCATGACAGGTGGCAGTCAGCATAAGAAAACGGCTAGCTTGCTTGGCCGTCAACGGCAGATTGATGAACTGGAAGAAGAAGTTACTTCTACCCAGCGACAAATAACAGACCTTCGGGCCCGGACTCGCAAGCTTAAGGAAGAGTTGTCTGCAGCTAGTGTGCGGATCGAGCAGCTGCGTGGCGAAGGAGAAAGCAAGCGGATTGAGCTTGAGCAGAATACTGCTGAACTGAATCCACTGGAGAAGGAAGCGCGGAGTGCGGAGGATACACTGTCTGTCCAATTGATGGACAAACAGGACGTGGAGCAGGAGCTCGCCGACTTGGAAGCACGCAAATTAGCTGCGGAGCAATTAATCATTCAGTTAACGGACAGCGAAGCGTTACTAAAGCAAGCCATCCGCGAAGCAGAACTGGCTCGAAAGGCTGGAGAATCCGCGAAGGAAGAACTGCAAGGCCAGCTTACCGATCTCAAAATAAAGGTGGCTTCCGCCGCACAGGAGAAACAATCATTAACCGACCAGCTTCGCCGATTCCAAGCAGAATATACCGCACGGCAGACGGAGCTTGACCACAATCGCAGGCTGTTGGTCCAGCTTGAGCAAGAGAGAGCCTTAAACGATCAGGAGACGCTGCTGCAAACCGAGCAGTTAAACAGCTTGCGAATCAAAAAGCAGAAATATACCGAACAAACGGAGTTTAAACGTTCGGAGCGGGTTCGTTGGTTAGCTGATCTTGAGGCCAAAGAAAACGAAACACGTGAGCAGCGGAACAGCTTAAAGCAGGTGGAAGAGGAGCTTCACAAGACAGAGGTTCAAGCAACCCGGCTTGATGTGGAGTTAGATAATCTGCTCAAGAAGCTTTCTGAAGAATATGAACTAAGCTTTGAGCTTGCTAAATCACGCTATCCTATTCCCGAAGATGTACCGGGGACGCAGCTAAAGGTGCGGGAATTAAAACGGGCGATCCACGCCCTGGGGGAAGTCAACCTGGGGGCGATTGAGGAATTTGCCCGAGTAAGCGAGCGCTACGATTTCTTAAGTGGTCAAAAATCCGACCTGATGGAAGCCAAAGCAACCTTGTATCAAGTGATCAAGGAAATGGACGAGGAAATGTCCAAACGGTTTAATACAACCTTTGAGGCTATTCGAACCCAGTTCGTGCTTGTATTTGCCAAGCTGTTTGGCGGAGGGCGAGCCGATCTGATCCTTTCTGATCCTGATAACGCACTGGATACAGGTATTGAAATTGTCGCACAGCCTCCAGGCAAAAAACTGCAAAACCTTCAGCTTCTCTCCGGTGGCGAACGAGCACTTACCGCAATCGCTTTGTTATTCGCCATACTCCGGATTAAGCCGGTACCTTTTTGTGTGCTTGACGAAGTCGAGGCAGCTTTGGATGAAGCAAACGTTACTCGTTTTGCAGAATATTTGCGCGAGTTTTCGGATACGACTCAGTTCATCGTAGTTACTCATCGCAAAGGCACCATGGAAGAAGCGGATGTCCTGTACGGCGTGACCATGGAGGAAGGCGGCGTGTCCAAGCTGGTATCCGTTCGTCTGGATGAAGAAGAGGCTGTCATTTCAGCGTAATGGGAAACACTAGGTTGTAGTTCCGATGCTGACGAATTGCGTAATAAGAAGCAGCTAGTTTTGGTTTGGATTCTGCGGGACGAACTTCCATAATAGAATAGGGAGGCACATCATGAGTTTTTTTAAGAAGCTGAAGGAGAGCATCTCCGGTAAGACGGAGTCTGTTACGAATATATTTAAGGAAGGCTTGACCAAAACCCGGGATATGCTGGTCGGGAAGGTCGAGGACCTGATTTTTCGCTCCAAAAAAATTGATGAGGATTTCTTCGAGGAACTTGAGGAGATTTTGATCGGAGCAGACGTTGGCGTCAACACGGTTATGAAACTCATTGATGAGCTGCGGGTTGAAGTAAAGAAGCGCAAGATCGAGGACGCTATAGAGCTAAAACCTATCCTCTCTGAAAAATTGGTCGCGCTGCTCAGGTCGTCTGCGGACACGTCATTACATATGGCGGAGTCAGGCCCGACGGTCATTCTGTTTGTTGGTGTCAACGGAGTGGGCAAAACAACAAGTATTGGTAAGCTTGCTCATCGTTTCAAACAGGATGGCAAAAAAGTGCTGCTCGCCGCGGGTGATACCTTTCGGGCGGGGGCGATTGAGCAACTCGAAGTGTGGGGCCAACGGGTGGGTGTGGATGTTATTAAACAGCAAGCAGGCTCAGATCCGGCCGCGGTTATGTTTGACGCCATTCAGGCTGCTAAGAACCGCAAGGTAGATGTCCTGCTCTGCGACACAGCGGGTCGACTGCAGAATAAATCCAACCTGATGGATGAGCTTAACAAAATTTATCGTGTCATTAAACGTGAGATTCCCGATGCTCCTCATGAGGTTTTACTTGCGCTTGATGCGACGACTGGTCAGAATGCCTTGAGCCAAGCGAAGCTTTTTGGGGAAAAAACGGGCGTCACAGGTCTCATCCTGACTAAACTCGATGGAACAGCTAAGGGTGGTATTGTTATAGCAATTCGCCAAGAACTGGATATCCCCGTTAAGTTTGTGGGGCTAGGTGAGAAAATGGATGATATGCAGGAGTTTGATTCCGAGCAATTCGTGCATGCTCTATTTGCCGGAATGATTTCACAAGAAGCAGATCAGGCCGAGGAGTAGATACCCTTGTCACCAAGGGCCATGCTTTATGATCGGGTAATAGCAATTTTCACACCGCAATTTCTTAGATAACACTGAAAATCCTGCACGTTGTACAGGATAAAACCCCGTATTCATAGATACAACTGAAAATCCTGTACAATGTACAGGATTTTTGAGCATCAG
>JACMJI010000297.1 GCA_014380705.1 Gorillibacterium sp.
ACTCAAATTCTCCACTTCAGGTTTCTTAAGTAGCCATTTTTTGTTCAAATACTTTTTAAATTCACCGCGTTAATGTGTACGGTATAGTAAGGACTTTTATGAAAAGGATAGATTAAGTATCATATTGTTAGAACTAATCTAAAACTAATATTTAACAATTTGGAGAAATATATGTTAAAGTTATAAAATAGATGATATCTGGGAATCGAGGAGGAAGAATGGAAGAATTAATCGGAAAGATGTTGAAAAATGATATCATTAACGCATATGGCGTTACTATTCTCCCGGCTTTATCGGTTATTAACGAAGATTCCCTAAAGCTTTTGAATAATCACAAGATCGATATGGATTCGATTTCTTTTATCCGTACCATAAGACAGAAAGAAGCTGCTGAGTCCAAAGCTTTAGTTCAAAAGACAATAGCTACTTCCAAAGGAATATTCGAATCGATTAAAGGCTCTTATAAAATCCCGTTGATGGAAATTCGCAAGGAGGTTCTGCCTTCCATCAAGGATATATCAATAAATACAAATATATATCAATTATTTGAGATGGTGAAGGCAAAAGATGACTATACCTATGAGCACAATATAGGAGTTGCGGTGCTATCAACCCTTATTGGCAGGTGGATGAAGCTCAGTGAGTCGGAGCTTTCCATTCTATCGCTTTCGGCGTTAATGCATGATGTTGGAAAAGTGAAAACACCTGAAGAAATTTTAAATAAGCCTGATAAATTAACAAATGATGAATTTGAGTTGATAAAAAAACACACGATCTATGGTTACGAGCTGCTTAAAGAAACGCTCGGAATAAACCACAGAATTGCTCTTGTGTCCTTACAACATCATGAACGTGAAGATGGAATGGGGTATCCTTTCGGTCTTAAGAAGGAAAAAATTGATTCATTTAGTTCGATCGTGGCAGTAGCGGACATTTTTCATGCGATGTCGTCAAAACGACCTTATCATGATCCGATTTCTTTTCATGAAATTATTGATCAAATGGGTCAGGGGAAATTCGGGAAATTAAATCCGCATGTGATATCGATCTTTCTTAGTAATATGATGAGAAGATTAGTAGGAAATCAAGTTGTCCTAACGGATGGACGAATAGGGGAGGTTGTATATTTAAACCCTAATTATATCAATGCGCCATTAATCAAAGTGGACGAACTATTTATAGATTTACAATATGAAACAGGATTACATATCAAAGATATCATTCCATAACATGCTTCTGGATGTTCCTTGAAGACAAAAAGCGCCCCGAAAATGGGCGCTTTTTAGCATGATCAGCCTATTAAAACTTGCTTAGGTTGATGGATACTATGAATGAATGGAGCTTAAGGCAAGGAGGGTGTACAGATTACCTGATATACGTTAATTGCTCTACTCGGCCCTCTATTCCTTCGGGCCACTGGATGTGAATATTTACATCCTCAGGTGAATCAACGCGCAGGGTCATGAATTTATTTTGCAGGCTCCAGCTTACTGCAATGTGTCCTCCCTGCGGTAGAGGAACGATACCGTTTGCCCATGCTAAATCACAGGGCTGGGGTGCAATCACAACGGAATTCCAACCTGTATCAAGCCGTTTGATCCCGAGTATACTCGAACCGAGGAAATATCCCGGAGCCGCTGACCAAGCGTGGCAATGACTGCGCGTCAATTGCTTAGGATTTGCCCGGTTTTCTGTAAAGTTGGGATATGCCTCCCAGCAAGTCGTTGCATCATACTTTACCATCAGTCCGTAATTCTTCCGAATGTCCTCTAGCATTAAGGCATATTTATTAGCTTTTTCCAATGCTTCATAATAGAAAAAGGACATAAACGGACTGCCAATCTGTACAAACTCAGGGGGTGGAGAGCACAGGTAACCCTCAATCGTCGATTTGCGAACTCCGTTCACAGCTTCGCAAAGGTAGGCAACAACCTGAGTCTGCATACTGAAGATTTCGGAGGCTGTGCCATCGGTGTGAATGCAGTCTAGATAAGCATTTCGCTCTTCACTCCACAGATGCTCATTAATTGCGTCTACCATCTGATCGGCGATATTAGCAAAATTAGTATCGACACCTTCTGCTGCTGCCCCTGCTGTTTCTGCTAGGGAGATGGCTGAGCGCAGTGCTTTAGCCATGAAAAGATTCTGATGCGTTACGATACCATCGTTAGGTTGATCAATAGGAGCCCAGTCCAGGAGGTTCCAGCCTTTAATGTTCAGCAGCATTGAATCGTCCAGGTGCTTGAGATAATGGGTAAGCGTGTAACGGACAGCCGGCCAAATCTCCTTAGCAAAGTGGGTGTCTCCTGTGTGAGCAACATATTCTCCGCATGCTGTGATCCAGAAGAAGGTCCAGTTAGGAATAACGCTGCTCCAGGCGCTCGGGACCTGATCCACATAGAGGGGTGTCATGTCTGCTGATTTGGGAACAAGAGACAGACAGCGTTTAACAATATCCGTTGCACCAAAAACATAATAATTGATCAACGCCTCATTGCGGCTATCTCCAACCCAGAAAACCTGCTCATAAGTGGGACAATCGACAAAGGTATCCTCCATACAGAGTCGCGTCGTATGCCGACTGATTTCCCAAACTTCATTAAGCAAAGGATCGGAGCAGGCAAAACGACCAACTTCCGCAGCGGGGTAGGTGCTTTGGTTCATGAACACCTCGTAAAGCTTTACCGGTGTTTTATTAGCCCTTACCGTCAGGATAAGATAACGCAATCCCCGCCTTACAGGAGATACATAGCGTTGTCTTCCAGCTTTACATAGATAACGGAACGTATTGTCTAGCCCATAGGTATGCTGGATATATTGCTCATGGATATACTCTACCCCATACGCATCAACAATCGTACCTTCGGGTGCGTCAATTTCAAAGCCGAGGAAACCCGAACGCTCCTTGCCCAGGTCGATTACAAGCTCGCAGTCTCCATGCTCGAATAAGGGGAGAACAGCCGGCTCTGGAGTGGGAAGAATGGCATTTTGCAATGACAAAGGTACGGCTCTTCGTTCCACTAGCGGACGCCAAACGTTTGAACCGAATACATCGTCTTCCGTATAAAGCTTTTGGTCTATCGGACGAATCCATGGCTCAATTTGCAGCAGCTCTTCTGTCGATCGGATATTCTTCAGTGCTAAGTAAACAGGATGATCACGACGTAGGACTCGGTTTTCCTGATGATCAAATAACTCCGTATGGTCGAAAGGCCCGATGGTGACAAACGGAACTGTATTTACGCCTGCTAGTGGAGATAGGAAGGTAAAAGGAATATCGCTATCCGCAGCCATATGAAAGCTGCCTCCGTGATCCCAAGATGTAACGTCGAGAAGCAGCAAATGTTCCCCTGCTTCTAGGTGGAGCCGATAATAGCGCTCAGGCTGTTCACCTTCCCAGTGCACTTGATTGACACCGTTCACAAAAAAGGAGTCCGTTCGCGTGCCATTTGGGAAACCAACGGTAACGCAGCCACTCTCCTTAATCACTAATTTTGTTGCCAAGTAGCCGCAAAACTCGATAGGATTGGCGTGGTTTGCACTTTCTGGTACCATCTGATTTCGTAAATCAAGTGCAGCGGTAAATACAGGAGGTCTGACTCGATAAAGAGAAAGCATAGCCGAAGGATAAAACTTTTCTTCCGTTAGGAAGGGAATATCTCGTTCAACTAAGCTTTTCCAAGGCGCTTCAGTAGGCGGGATAAGAACAGAAGGTTCCCAAGAAGCATCATCGAATGCTGTACTCGTCCAATCACCCTGCTGCAATCTGGCGTCGATGGTTTCAGCGAAGGCTTGCTGACAGCACATCCGAGGGG
>JACMJI010000298.1 GCA_014380705.1 Gorillibacterium sp.
CAGCTATACTTGAAGGCCGAGATTTACTTGGCTGCGCTCAGACAGGGACAGGGAAGACGGCCGCATTTGCTGTGCCGATCATCCAAATTTTAAGCCAACAAAGTAAACCCAATACGGGGCGGCACATTCATTCACTGATTCTTACGCCGACAAGAGAACTTGCTTTGCAGATCTACGACAATATTCAAGCCTATAGTCAGAACACTTCGATACGTAGTGCTGCGATTGTCGGTGGCGTTAATCAAAAAGCGCAGGAGCGGGCACTAAACCTAGGAGCGGATATTATCGTTGCCACGCCGGGTCGATTACTTGATTTGATCAACCAAAAGCGTCTTGATTTACATCATGTCAAAATTCTCGTCCTTGATGAAGCCGATCGGATGCTGGACATGGGCTTTATTCAGGATGTGAAGAAGATCATCACCAAGATGCCTGTGAAGAGACAAACGCTTTTCTTCTCAGCAACGATGCCACCTGAAATAGCCAAAATGGTCAAAACGCTGCTTGTTAATCCAGTAACAGTAGAAGTCACTCCGGTGTCCTCAACGGTGGCTAAGATATCGGAATCAATCTATTTTGTAGATAAAGCCAATAAACAAAATCTGTTGAACCAGCTTTTACAAGATAAAGCGATTGCTTCGGCGCTGGTGTTTACCCGAACCAAACATGGGGCTAACCGCGTTGTCACCGAACTATCGAAAGCCAAGATTTCTGCTCAGGCGATTCATGGCAACAAATCTCAGAATGCCCGCCAGCTTGCACTCAGCAATTTCAAGAGCGGGGAGACAAGGGTGTTGGTCGCAACAGATATTGCAGCTAGAGGAATTGATGTTGCAGAGCTTTCCCACGTAATCAACTTCAACCTCCCCAATATTCCTGAAACCTATGTTCACCGGATTGGTCGTACCGGCAGAGCAGGTCTGAGTGGGATTGCGATCTCTTTTTGTGAATTTGAAGAAATTCCTTTCCTTAAGGATATTGAGAAGCTGATCGGTAGGACCATCCCGGAAGTGAAGGACCATGCTTATCCGCTCCTGAATAGAACGGTGCCTGCTAAAGCGGAACCATCATCTAAATCAACTGCAAGACCTGCTAAACCCAGGACGGACCGAAACGCGACGTCAGCTGCTTCAAAACAAGCCAAGCCTAACCCAGGACGCAAGCCTAAGCCCAAGTCCGAATGGTTTAAAAAAGAACATAAGACAAGCAGATAATAGTTGTTACAATTTAAGGAAGTATTCCTCATAAAAGGTCTACTTCTTTTTTTTATAGTAGAATGTATATAGATTACAGAAATGATCAAAGAGAAGGGAGTCATGACATGGATAAGGATGATAATTATAAGGTTGGAATTGGTTTTGCGACTGGGAGAAAAAGCTTTCAAAAGGTACTGAGAACCTACATTTACAATTGGAAGGAATCCGGGTTGGTTGCCAATAAGAACATTAAGTTGAATCTTTTTGTAGCCTATGATCTTGATTATCATAAAACCCAAATAACGGACTACACCAATATGCACCCTGAATTAGTGGATCAGATAGACAGCAGCAAATTTATTGGAAGCATCGATGTTGAAGCAGAAATTGATTACTTAATTGGAGAAAATGTTATTAATCTGAAAGAAGCGGGCATGATTTTTGGAAAGGGCTATGCAGCTAAACGTAACGCTGTTCTATATCATGCGATCAAGCACGATATGGATTGCCTGATTTTTTTCGATGATGATGAATACCCGATGGCCGTGACCAAAACACGCCAAACGGCCATTTGGGGGGGGCAGGAAGTCCTCACCACCCACTTGAAGAATATTGCTCAAGCAGACATCACCCATGGACATCACTGCGGCTATATATCGCCGATTCCCTATATCGAGTTTAATGACACCATGACGGAAGTGGATTTTCGTTCGTTTATTGAGGCGATCTCTAATGATATTATTAACTGGGAAACCTTGAAAAGGGTTATGGAAAACGGTGGGGTAACCTATGCAGATACGAAGATACTGACCAGCGATGAAGCGACAGAGGTTGAGGAAACCAATCATGCTAAATTTATCTCAGGTGCTAATTTGTGTATTAACCTTACCGATTCTCGTCGTGTTTATCCGTTTTATAATCCACCGGGGGCTAGAGGAGAGGACACGTTCTTAAGCACCTGCTTAAGCAAACGCAAAGTGTTACGTGTTCCGTGCTACGCCTTCCATGATGGTTTTTCGACCTATAATCACCTTCTAGCTGGAGTTCTTCCCATAAAGCTAAAGTTCATCAAAGCGGATAATGAACAAATTACCACTCGCTTCTACAAGGCGTGTATCGGCTGGATACGTTATAAGCCATTACTACTCTACATCACAGACCCGGAGCATTATGAGGAAAAAATGAATGAGATGCGGGAGCAGCTTAAAGAGACGTTACCCAAAATCTGCGATTTCTTCGGGGAACCTAAATTTATTAAAATCTTAGCTGAGTTGGAAAAATACAATAAAAATGTTCAGAAGCATCATCGCGACTTCCTTGAAACCCAGCGTATATGGGAGAGTATTATGGAGCATTTTTACATTAAAAGACAGCCTGTGCTCCCCGTCCAGGTCTTGTGCCAAAATCAGCCGCAAAACTAAAGAGCAAAACAGCGAGCCTTCAAATGTTATTATGGAGCTTGGACATTAATCATTCTGAGGTGGAGGGATTTTAGATGAGGTACGAGGTAAATACTCCAGAGGAATACATCAGTCAATTGTCAGAGGATAGACAGGAAGTTATCGAAAAGCTAAGAAATACAATCAAAGAGAATCTTCCTATCGGTTTTGAAGAAACCATCTCCTATGGAATGATTGGTTACGTCGTGCCTCACAGTATTTATCCGTCAGGGTATCATGTTAATCCTAAGGAACCTCTTCCCTTTATGAGCATAGCTTCTCAGAAAAGCTTTATTGCCCTTTATCATATGGGCATTTATATGGATTCAACTGTTCTGACTTGGTTCATGGAAGAGTACCCGTTGCATGTGCGAACCAAGCTTGATATGGGAAAGAGCTGTGTCCGCTTTAGGAAGCTCGATACCATTCCTTATGAATTGATCGGAGAGTTAAGCAGGAAGATAAGTGTAGAGGATTACATCAAGAAATATGAGATTGACGTAGGGAAGATGCTAAAATAGTTTTTTCGCTTTTTTAAGGAAAGGTATGGAAGCAGATTAAGAATATTTATTAGTTAAGAATATATAGTATACTTAGATCATCATAGTTTTTATATAAAGTAAGAGGTTATAAAGCTTTAGAATAGGATAGGAGGCAACCTCTATGCAGCAACGATATGGAGTATTAATAGTGGATGATTCCTCTTTTATGAGAAAATGTATCAGTGACATTATTGAAAAAGACCCCTATTTATTTGTTATCGGAATTGCACGGAACGGGCAAGATGCCGTAGAAAAAATTCAACGCTTAAAGCCCGATATTGTAACAATGGATGTAGAAATGCCTGAGATGGATGGAATCGAGGCATTGAAAGTCATTATGAGAAGTTGTCCTGTGCCAGTGGTCATGTTAAGCAACCATACAGAAGAAGTGGCAAAAACAACTCTTCAGGCACTTGAACTGGGAGCAGTGGACTTTTTCTTGAAAAATGCATTGATGGGAGCTAAGGCAGACCAGCAACTAGTGGAGATTTTTCTAAGTTGCCTTAAAAACATTGTTGAGGGTGTTAAGCCTCCATTGCATCATCCTATAAAAACATCTCCCATAAAAGCACCAATCATAATAACACCACCTAAAGATATCCCACCTATAGTGGCGAGCATGGTTAAAAAGCATAAAGCGGATATATTGATCATCGGATGCTCGACGGGGGGCCCCTCAGCACTTCATTTATTGCTTCCCTGTTTCCCTAAAGATACCAATGTACCAATTGTGGTAATCCAGCATATGCCAGTTGGGTTTACTAAGCCTTTAGCCGATCGTTTGAATACCACGTGCAACCTTCACGTAAAAGAAGCAGAAGACGGACAGGTACTGAAGGCAGGCACCATTTATATTGCCCCAGCAGGGTCTCAAACCCAGATGACTCGGGAATCGAATGAATGTGTTACGCTGAGAGTAGGGGCATCTTCGCCTATAGAAACGTTATTTAGGCCTTCGGTTAATGTCACTCTTCTATCAGCTGCCCAGGTTTACAAGAATAGACTGACGGCGATCATTATGACGGGGATGGGAAATGATGGGTTAATGGGCTGTGAAGAAGTGAAGAAACAAAAGGGTAGAGTGATTGTTGAAGCGAAGGAGTCTTGTGTTGTCTATGGCATGCCAAGGGTTGTGTTCGAGGCAGGGCTAGCGGACGTTCAAGTACCCCTCACCCAAATATTCCAACAGGCGATGCAAAGCTTGTAAACATCTTTTATCTAGAAAAATCATTTACATTTCTCATACAAAACTGTGCAGGGAATTTAATAGTAACCTTCTACAATCAAGATATAGGTATTGGTTAAAATTCCTATTTTGACGTTGGAGATGGAGGATGATTATTCTGACTAGAAACTTCTTGCACTTTTCTATGAAATGGAAGTTGATTCTAAGTTTTGCTGCCGTTTCGCTTATCTTTTCGGGAGTAGCCCTTTATCAGGGGTACCAAATTAATCAGGTAGAAGCATCAATGGAAATACAAAAAGCAGAGATGGAGAAAAGAATTACTGTCTCCAGGATTACCCAACTGTTGCAAGAAATGAATGTTGTGGAAGCTTCCTTAGTGAGCTCTAGTGATCTCGAATTCGCTGCTCCATTCATGGATAAGCAAAAAAACCTGCATGCGGAGCTAGCTAGATTAAGTTTCGATAAAGAGTCCACAGTATTTAAGGATTTACAGCTTTTGCGAAGTCATTCAGCAGAATATTTGGGCTATTTTGCAGAATTGGTCAAGACAATGGAGAATGATACCCTAGACCCCATGACCATTCTGGAACAAGTTGATATTTTACATACGAAAGCGATGGCTGCGAATCAAGCATTGCTCGATACGAATGAAATACTGTATGCGGCCGCATCAGAAAATGCTGAAGCAGCCCAGAAACATTCCTTTACTTTATTAAATTACACGACATCCATTGTTGCTTATGCGGCGGCGCTTGTATTTATCTTCACCTGTATTATTGCGTGGGTACTTATTCGTTCCTTTTTGTCCCCTGTAAATAAGCTGCAGGTAGCTTTGCGAAAAATTTCTGAGGGCGATTTGCGCCAACAGATTCATTCACCTTACAACGATGAATTAGGTGTTCTAAGCCATCATTTTGATCATATGGTGGAGCGGGTGCGGGATATGCTTCAGCATACACAGTCTATCGCCTCTTCGCTGGCGGATTATTCACATTCCTTTCAACAATCGTCATCGATCACCGCCCATACGAATCAAGATATTGTAAAGACCATTCATGAAATATCTGTTGGAGCAGAACAGCAAGCAGGGCAATCGGAGCAAAGTGCAAGTCTAATTCTGGAGCTTGAACGAGAGGTCAATGAGATAACGGAATATACCGAGGTCATGTTGTTGACAAGCCAAACAGCGAATCATAATACCCGTAAAGGGTCTGCTGCTGTAACGGCCTTGCGTGAAGTATCGGAGCATTCACGTGAGTCAGTAAATAAGGTCTCTCTTGCTTTAAATAAGTTGGCTGGGCAATCAAAGGATATTTCAAGAATCACCCATTCGATTACCGAGATCTCTACGCAGACGAATATCCTATCTCTAAATGCTGCCATCGAAGCGGCGAGTGCAGGGGCCTATGGTAAGGGGTTTGCTGTTATTGCTGACGAAGTGAGACAATTATCTGTACAGACGAAGAAGTCATCCGTTCATATCAGCCAGATCATCAAAGAATTGCTGGCAGGAATGGATGAGCTTCAGGGATATATGCTGGAGACTAGAGGAAGCCTAGATGAGCAGGATATGAAAGTGGTTGAGACACTTTCTTCGTTTCAAGCTATTGACCTTTCCATTGAGGAGATTAGCAAACAGATTGGACAAATTCATGACAAGGTGGATTTGACTCAGACGATGAATATCAGACTGGCCGAATCCGTTCATTCCGTTGCTTCCATTGCCGAGGGGACAGCAGCAGGAGTCCAAGAGGTTAACGCCTCCAGTAAACTGCAGGACCATGCAATCGGTGATATCGCTCGCCAAGCCGTGGAAATTAATGAAATTTCGCAAAAGCTGTTTCAGGAAATCAGCGTGTTCAAGATTGATTCGGAAACAGGTCTTCATACCATCACCGAATCTGAAGCTCCAGTAGCAGTAGCTTCGTAGAGAAAGCCGTTTAAAGCCATCTGAGGCGACTCAGATGGCTTTTTAAACGTGCGCCCTCCAGCGCTGATTTAGCGATCAAAGTGATCGCTAAATCCCAC
>JACMJI010000299.1 GCA_014380705.1 Gorillibacterium sp.
ACTTATCCTTCGCTTCTTCGATTACTTCATTTGCTGCATCTTTGGCAATGTCTGCGGTAGTTTTGGCTGAGTCGAGGGTCTCCTTAGCGGCATCAACGACTACGCTTGACTTGTTTACAACAGAGTCCTTCAGTCCAGTGGCCAAATGCCCAACATTTGAAGCGACGTCAACCGCCTTATCCTTCACTGTTGAAGCGACATCGACCGCCTTATCCTTTACTGTCGAAGCGACATCGACCGCCTTATCCTTTACTGTCGAAGCAGCCTCTGCCGTCTTCCCTGCAACTGTGGTATAATGATCCGTTAGATCTGAACGTAATTCTTTACCTGACTTTGGGGCCAATAGTAGTGCGGAGACAGCACCGATGGCACCACCAATGAGCATGCCTGGAATTGTACCTTTTTTCTTCATTAAAAATCCACTCCTTCTTTGAATATCGATTTTAGTTTTGTCCTATGGGCATTCGTACTTTAATGAGTGCTCCATAAGCTAAGGTTGCGAGCCAGAAAGCTAACAGGCAGAATAGTGAGAGCGGAGCCGATTATTGCTGGGTTTAGTGTTTCTGTTCATAACATAATGTAAACGTGTAGAGAATCATTGAAACATTGGGAAACGAATCTATTGCCCCATTTGGTTGAATCAAAGGTCTGTATTGGAGGATAATATCCATTACTCCTGTTTGTAAGTTAAGGTGCCATGGTTAAGTGAATACTATACGTCTAAGGTTTAGTTAATTCTATTGGTTAGTACAATTGATGCTGTTAGAGGGAGGTACAGAAATGCTTTTATGGATCGTAGTCGTTGCCATGTTCTTGTTCATTATCCAGGTAGGTACCGTCCTCATTATAGAATTTAAGAATCCATCAAAAACGACTGCTTGGCTGCTGATTATCTTTTTGCTCCCCGTCCTTGGTTTCATTCTGTATTTCTTTGTTGCTAGAGAGTACAGGAAACGCAGATATGTGAAAAGACATGGAAGCAGGGTCAAGTATTTACTTCCTGAAGGGGTTCGTCACAATGTTGATGTGGCTATGAAGGCAAAGGAAATGCGCAATCCTGATGTCGCTAAACAGAAGCGTCTATTTGGCCTTCTCCAAAGCATTCCTGAGTCACCCATTACATTGTGCAATGAAACCGAGATTTATTCGGATGGGGTTGCAACATTTGACGCGATTATCGAAGCCTTAGAGCACGCGAAGGACCACATTCATTTAGAGTATTACATCATTCATAGTGACGAAATTGGTACAGTGATCCAGAATATTCTGCTTCGTAAGGCTAAGGCAGGAGTGGACGTTCGATTGATGTATGATGGGCTTGGCAGCTACAAGTTAAAGGAGTCGTTTATCCGTAAATTAACGGATGGCGGGGTGAAGGTGGGCTGTTTTTTTCCATTGCGAGCAGCTTTTTTCACTAAAAATCTCAATTATCGCAATCATCGAAAGATTATCGTAGTGGATGGACTGGTCGGCTTTCTCGGCGGCATTAATATTGGTGATGAGTATCTTGGGAGAAACCCGCGCTTTGGTTTTTGGCGGGATACGCATATGAGGATAATCGGAGATGCGGTATATTTTCTGCAGCAGACATTTATTAGTGATTGGGAATTTGTTACCGGAGAGAAGCTGATGGACGCGCGGTATTACCCGGAGCATCATTGTGTCGGAGAAGAACGGGTACAGATTCTGAACAGTGGACCAGATGCGGAGTGGGACACCATTCTTGAGCTGTATTTTAGTGCAATCAGTACAGCGGTAAATCGTATTTATCTTGAGACACCTTACTTTATCCCGGATTTCAGCATTCTGATGGCTTTAAAAACAGCTGCATTGTCAGGAGTTGAAGTACGGATCATTCTACCAGGAATATCCGATCATGCCCTTGTCAAGTCGGCCTCCAATGCTTACATTGAGGACTTAATGATGGCAGGTGTTCACTTCTACCAGTATCAAGCAGGCTTCATTCATGCTAAGATCCTGATCGTAGACGAGACTGTAGCTACGGTGGGAAC
Organism: Gorillibacterium sp.; assembly: GCA_014380705.1. Next base: position 2,013 of record JACMJI010000299.1, read on the forward strand.
GGCGAATTTGGATATGCGCAGTTTCTTTGATAATTTTGAGATGAACGCTGTAATGTTCGATAAAGAAACCATCCGCAAGCTGGATGAAGATTTTCAAGAGGATTTGGAAAAATCTGAAGAAATGAACCTGGAGGATTTTCGGACTAGGTCCCGTATTCAACGTGCTAAGGAAGTGTTCGCCAGAATGCTGTCACCTCTATTATAATAAAAGAAAATAATGAAAGACCCTGTGAAAATAACGGAGTGAATGCTTAACACAACCAATCGCATCCGGAGCTTTTACGGAGGAATATTACCACGAGAGAGAGAAGGGTTAGCAATGGGAGTAAAATTTGCTCGTGAATACGAGGATATTATCGCTGAGCTTACAGGAGCACTGGAGCAAGTGGAGGACTGCTACACGTTTTTTGATATGGAAGCGCAGGACTGGGCTGGTCTTGAGCCCGAGGAACGGAAGGAATGCCTGCGGACACTAGCGGATGATGTGTTCTACGGACTCGGGACAGAGCCTGAGATGGAGTTGGGCCAAGGAATCTTATCCTATGAGGCTGACAAGCATATCGTCACGGTAGCCTATCCCAACGCGGTTACAAGGATTGTTCGGCTGATTTGAGAAAAGAGGCGCGGATAACCTATAGCTTAACTTTTACAGATGAGCACATAGGGTCTGTCCTAAGCCTCTTTTGCAGCCTGACCTTTGATATACAATGGGGTATCGGTAACTAGTCCACGCTTTGAATGACCAAGAGGAGTCCTTCTGCTGTTTCGATACTGCCGGAGGGCTCTTCAAGTACGTTACTGATTCCTAAAGACTGTCCCATGGTCAGGGTAGCGTCTTGAAGAGGGTAACGAAAGCCGGTTAGTGTTATTCCGGTGACCTTCTGTGTTAAGGGTAGAAGTGAAACATGGGAGAAGCGACTCTTCCAACTGAGTGAAAAAACACCGGGTCCAGCAATGAGTATTTCGTTGTGATTGTCGGTAATTCGACATGGAACTCCGCGGCTATGGCATTTAACCAATAGTTGAACATTAGCTAAGGAGTGGTCAAATCGTGTGCCCAGAACGCCAACTAGCAGAATCTCATTCGGATTTTGGGCAAGTGCTCGTTCGATGGCCATCTCCGTATCCGTGTAATCCTTCAGCACCGGGTCGCAATCCTCGAACTCACGGCTAGCTTGATGAATTTCTCTTTTCTCCGCTGGGGTAACTGAATCATAATCCCCGATCGAGAGGTCAGGTGTTAGACCGTTGCGAATTAGGAACAATGCTCCCCGATCTGCTCCAATCAAAAAGTCACCTTCGCGAACCTCGCGCAGAGCCCATTCCTCCAATGAACCGCCACTAAAAATAATGATCCTGCCTGTCGCGTTTTGCTTGTTTTTCCATGCGGTCATCTGCTATTTCTCCCATTCAAATCGTATTTTTTGGCTAGCTCAAATAGTGTATTGCCTTCATGAATCTCTAGTTGTTGGTCTAATTTATCCATAAAAGGTGGTTGGTTATGTGGATATAAGGCTGCGGCTACCATTGCTTTGGCCACGGTTTCTCCGACAATGACGCCGCTGGGCCGATTTTCCACGACTACTTGCTGCCCCAAGGGACCTGAAAT
>JACMJI010000300.1 GCA_014380705.1 Gorillibacterium sp.
ACACCGTACTGTCTGAGAACTTCCTTGCCCTGATACTCGTGGATGTTCATGAACTGATCCTCCCGTCGATTGAGCACGCTAAGGTCTTATACAGCGAAACATTTTATGAATATTTATGTGTGTCTATATCTTATTTTATTGACAAAATAAAAAATAGCAAATCGAATCTCTAATTTTCTTATAGTTTCTTAAAATGCTCCGTCAGATGGCGAATAAATGTCTGCACCGATTGATCCAGATAAGTATCTCGATGGTAGACAATTCCCACCGACTGCTCCGGCACAGGATCGACAATAGGCATTTGGCGTAAGCGGGTATCCTCTAACGATTTGGAATAAGAGCCTGGAAGCACGGCTGCACCGACACCGTTTGCTGCCATTTGGCGTAACGCCTCGAGCGTGGATAGTTCAATGCTAGGTTTTGCCTCAAAACCCGACTCCTCCAGGCAACGGTCAAACATTTGACGCACATAAAATTTTTTCTGCAAAAGAATTAGCGGAAGCTTGACGACATCCTCCATACGCACAAACCCTTCCGAAGTCTGAGGCACGGAAAGCTCTGGACCAGTTACCAGCTCCAACGTTTCTTTATACAAAGGAATATTCTCCAAGTGCTCATCATGTAAAGGCAAGAAAACGACACCAAGATCAAGTTCATGATGGAGCAGCCCGTGTCTAGTCTCATCTGTGGCTAGCTCTACGACCGAAAGCTCGATACCGGGATAAAGGGAATGGAAGGTCATGATCGCTGTGGTCAGCAGGTGATTCCCCGAACAACCGATCCGCAGCCTACCTCTGTGCAAGCCATTTAGCTCGTCAATTGCTGCCTGAGCCTGTTCTAGTTCGTGAAATACGTTTGCAGCATGACGACGGAGAATACACCCCGCTTCGGTCAAAAATATTTTTTTGCCGATTCTACGGAAGAGCGGTGCGCCCACTCGCTGCTCAAGCAAGCGAATTTGTTGGCTAAGCGTAGGCTGGCTAATGCCAAGCTTCTCCGCTGCTTTAGTAAAATGTAATTCAGTACAGACTGTCACAAAATACTCCAGTAAACGGAAATCCATTAATGAACATCTCCTGATTATAGATAATACCTATGATGATAATTGATATTTTCAGATTGAACAATGATTCTAATTTCACTATAGTGTAGTTATAAACATTGAAGATTAGACTAAAAGCTTTTCAAGATGATACGGAAGGTTGATGATTCATGATAACGAGAACGGGAGAAACAATCGGACTAAAAAGCGCGAGTTCGCTCAAAGCGAAACCAGATCAGGATAATCTTGGCTTCGGGAGAATTTTCACAGACTACATGTTTACGATGGAGTATACCGAAGGTCAAGGCTGGCATGATCCACTAATTCAACCTTATGCCCCCCTTACTCTAGATCCCGCGGCCATGGTTTTTCATTACGGGCAAGCGATTTTTGAAGGTATGAAGGCCTTTAAAGGCGAGGATGGGCAGATTCTACTATTCCGTCCCGATAAGAATGCAGAACGACTTAACTTATCCGGCGGACGCCTCAATATTCCACCCGTTAACGAAGAACTATTCGTAGAGATTGTACGTACGCTAGTTAAGCTTGAAGCTGATTGGATCCCGCAAAAAGCCGGATCTTCCTTGTACATTCGTCCGTTCATTATTGCGACAGAAGCGATGCTCGGCGTTCGACCTTCCAATCGTTATTTGTTCTTGATCATCCTCTCCCCTGTAGGCTCCTACTACGGCGGTGGGTTAAAGCCCGTTCATATTCGTGTGGAGAATGAATACGTTCGAGCGGTCCGTGGCGGCACTGGTTTTGCCAAATCGGCAGGCAACTATGCAGCCAGCCTTAATGCACAGGTAGCCGCTCACCGCGACAACTGTGATCAGGTCCTGTGGTTGGATGGCATTGAGCAAAAGTACATTGAAGAGGTCGGGAGCATGAATGTCTTCTTCAAAATTGCTGGCAAAATCGTGACGCCGGCACTTAACGGAAGTATTCTCGGTGGAATTACGCGGGATTCTGTGATCCACTTGCTGAAAAGCTGGGGCTTCGACGTTGAGGAGCGCAGGATCAGCATGGAAGAGATCGCTGCAGCTTCCGAGAACGGTACCCTGGAGGAAGCGCTCGGAACAGGTACAGCTGCGGTTATTTCTCCTATTGGTCGTCTGAATTGGAACGGTCAAAACATTCTGATCGGCAACGGCGAGATTGGTGAAACGTCCCAGCGGCTTTATGATACAATTACTGGAATTCAAACCGGAAAGCTTGAAGATACCTTTGGTTGGACGGTAGACTGCCGAGACTAATAAACGATATAAACGACAATATAGTTAACATGATTACATGAAAACAAGCAGAGAACCCTATGATGTCAGGGTCCCTGCTTGTTTTTGCTTTTGCTTCCTCTACCGGCCGCACCTGCTTGTTTATGTGTAGCTTGAGGCTGCCTCCGTAACGGTTCGTGGTTCTTTTTCCGCCTGCTTGATGAATCTTAGCTCATTGCCTGTGAACTGACAGACCCGACATTGGATGATGTCCTCTTCTTCCGGCAGTGGAAAACTTTGATTCTGCTCCAGAATTTCTCCAGTGATCGCATCCTTGAGAAAAGGCGTCGAGTATTTGGTTATCTGGCTAAACTTAAAGCGATTCGAGCGACAGCTTGGACAAAAATAAGGTTTATTCTCCATATCCTTCACCTCAAATATAGATTGCCCGATATCTCCACAAATGAATATAATTTCGGTTGAAACGACTTTTTCATGCGATTCGTATATAAATTATCTACTAAATATTGGAGGGATGACGATGTTTGAATACAAATTTGTCCGGGTTGGAGTAAGTGGCTGGTCGGGCAAGCCGAAGGAAGACTATTACGAAATTGTACATGAGCATGCGCGTCAGGGTTGGAA
>JACMJI010000301.1 GCA_014380705.1 Gorillibacterium sp.
ACAGCAGCTACAACCACAACAGTTACTGGCGTTTCCAACTGGGCTAAAGGCTGGGTTCAAACAGCTCTTGACGCTAAGCTGATCACTCCACAAACAGACTACACCAAACTAGCACCTCGTGGTGCATTGGTTGACTCCGCTTATCTTGTATATGAAGCTAAGACGGTTGCTACCATTAAGAGCGCTAAGCAAATCGGTGCTAAGTCAATCGAAGTTACCTTCGTTGGCCCAGTTGCTGCTACACAAACCGTAACTGTTAAATCAGGCTTCTTGCCAGTTGATGGCAAAACGGCTTTGAATGAAACAAGAACGGTTGCAACTTTCACAACTGTAGATGATCTTGCTGCTGGAACTTACACAGTAGGCGGTAAAGACTTGGTTGATACGACTGTTGCTGTAGTTGCAAGTGTTGTTACGAAGATTGAGTTCGCAACAACAACTGTAGTAGCTGTAACCTACACACAAGACATTCCTTTCAAGGTTTACAACCAATTTAATGAAGTTATTACGCTCAACAATGCGGACTTCCTTAATCCTTCTGCGTACAATGTAACTAAAGGCCAACCAATTCCAGTTGGAGCTGTTGGCGAGAACAAAATCGTCCTTTTAGCTAATACTGGTATTGCTAAAGATGACAAAGTTCTTGTTAGTGTGTTCCACAAGCTTGGCGTAAATGCTCAAGCTACATTGACTGCAGTTCCTGCATCAACCATCTCCAAAGTACAATTTGGAACAGTTGTTCCTAATACTGGAGATTCCCGTATTACAGCTAATCAAACGAACAAGGTTGCTTTGCCATTGACGCAGCTTGACCAATATGGTAAAGAAATCGCACTTGTTGATGCTGAAGCATTGACATTTAGTTCTTCTAATCCTGCTGTTGTAAATGTATCCTCCATTCTAACCATTGTTAAAGCTGATGGTAAGTATGAGTATCGCTTTGCTCCTTTGGCTGATGGAGTGACTACAATTACGGCTTACATTCCTGGAACTACTGTTTTTGCTCAAGTAGACATTAAAGTTGAAAAAGCAGCTGCTTTGAGTTCGATTACTTTTGTTCAACCTTCAGGCTTAGTTGTTGCTACTGAAGCTGTTGAAATAAAGTATGCTGGTAAAAATCAATATGCTGGTAATGTTAATTTAACTGCTGGCAACAGTGTTGCTGGTGCAACTGGACTTCCTTGGTTCAGCACCAACCCAACAGTTGTTCCTACATCTGCTATCGTAGTTGCTGCTGATGGTAAGTTGACAATTACTCCTGCTGCTGAAGGCGTTGCAACTGTTAACGCTTATCTGAACGGACAAATTCAAGGAACGTTCTCCTTTGATACGAAGGCTGCTGCTGTTCCTACTAAGATCAGCGTAAGCGACAAGACAACAACTAGATTTGTTCAAGGTGTTACACACGCTTATGCGGCCAAAGAGTTCAAAATCGTTGACCAATATAACCGTGTTATCGCTGACGACAAATTAGTTGATGCTAATCTTAGCATTGTAGAAAAAACCGACGCAGATGCTATCCTGACTGCTGCTGGTGTAACTGTAACAACAGATGTTGCTAAGTCTGGTACAGCTGTTCTTACAGCAACTTATGCTACTAAATCGATCGACTTTACCGTTACAACGGTTAAAGTAATTGATGTTGTTAGCTACGACATCTCTGCTCCAGCTATTACAACACTGAAGGTAAGTAGTGCTACTACTAACCCTTACCAGTTCGTATTCAAAGCTAATTCCGGTAAGGATGCTGCTGGTAATGTTGTTGCTGTAGATCCATCTGTTAACCTTTTCAGCTCTGATGATTCAGCAGTTGGAGTAACTGTTGGTGGCGCAGTTTATGGCGTTACTCATGATAAGTCCGCTGTTGTCACTGTATTCAAAGCTGGTAAGCAAGTTGCCCAAGTAACTTTTAAGGCATCAACGAATGCTTCTGTAGCTGAAACGGTTGCCTTTGCTGACAATACGCCTAGTGCAATTACTGCAACTACGACTTTTGCAGTAGTAGTAAAAGATCAGTATGGTGTAGCAATCCCAGCTGTTGGGACTTGGTTCTCCACAGATGCTTCCGTACTCTCCATTGTTCCAGCTACTGGTGTAGCAACTGTTGTTGCATCCGGTAAAGCAACAATCTCGTTTGTAACTTCTAACGGTAAGGTTCTTACCAAAGAAATTACAGCTACGAAATAATTAACACTTTCCAGAAAAGACTGTGCTAACCATGCACAGTCTTTTTTTTATTTTTTACCGAAACCAAATGTAACCAATGGAGTATATTTTAATAGAATTCAAAGTGGGAGGACTCTATGAAGAAAAGGCCATTTTATATTATTGCTCCGATAGTGCTTTCTGCAACTGTTATCATGGGTTCTGCATTTAGTTTAAAGTCACAGGCTAATTCCGCAGCTCAGCCAGGATCGGCTGATGATCCCGTTGTCACCAAGAGCTACGTTGATGAACAGATTCGCAATATGGGTGGCGATAGTGGCGGTGGACAAGCTGCAAGTATTATTGTCGTTACCTTAACCAAAGGACAGACGCTAGTCGCCAATTCTGGAGCGGAGTTTATTCTACGTGTTGGACAAGCAACAGCGATGAGTATAGACGGCAATGGTATTCCCGATGTTACCCTAGGCAAGGATATTGTCAAAGGAGCACAGATCAGCAAAAACTCATTGCTCATCTTCCCGGGCGCCGGTCGCGGTATTACGGTTCAGTCGGATAAAGCCATTGTCATGGTACGCGGCGGTTACACTGTTCAATAACAGAGAAAGAAACGAATCTGTATAGGACCTACTAGCTTATTATTTTCTATTGTTTCCTATGAGACGAATGTTCATACTTCTTTATGAAATTTTCTACTTACGCTATACGATTTCCATTTGAGGAAAAACAATATCAGGTTGAGTCCTTCCTAACAAGCCATACTATAACCAATTCCTAAAAGGAGAGGTGAAGAAATATGGCTAAGAATAAGCAGATCGTTGTGCCGCAAAGTAAGCAGATGCTTGATCAATGGAAATACGAAATAGCTGCCGAACTGGGATTGCCAGTTGGGCAGGGAAATAATGGGTCAACGGATACCGAGTTCTCAACGGAGCTGGGGAGTAATTCGAACGCTGGACATAACAATGATTACTGGGGTTATTTTGCTTCAAGGGATAATGGTGCGGTTGGTGGACAAATTACAAAACGATTAATTGAAAAAGCGGAAGAAACCCTTTTTTCCTTATCATAAGCTGCGCAGTTCCTATAATTATTGGGCATGGTATACGAACTCATTGGTAGCCAACCTGAATTGACACTTGAGTTTATTTGCTTTAGTATACTGGTATGAAGGTCAACTACTAACCTTTTCCACTCGGAAAGGGTTGGTTTTTTATGAAGAGATAAGAATCATTACATGTTTTTCCTTATATGGTTTATAAAATTTACTGGTAACCGCATGATGTCAGAAGACGCCATGAAGCGTTTATCCTTGGGGGTAGTATCAAGTTATGGCTATGAGCATGACCAAACGTTTATTCACATCCGAATCTGTAACCGAGGGTCACCCAGATAAGATATGCGATCAGATCTCAGATGCTGTTCTTGATGCATTTCTAGAGGTAGATCCAAATGCACGTGTCGCTTGTGAGGTTTCTGTTGCGACAGGTTTGGTATTAGTTATCGGAGAAATTACTAGTAAAGCGGATTATGTAGATATTCCAGCTATTGTTCGCAACACGATCAAAGAAATAGGCTATACAAACGCTTCATATGGATTTGATTATAAGACATGTGCTGTTTTAACTTCACTTAATGAACAGTCCGCAGATATAGCGCTTGGTGTCGATCATGCGTTAGAAGCACGGGAAGGGACTATGACCGACCAAGATATTGATGCCATCGGAGCGGGAGACCAAGGACTGATGTTTGGGTTTGCCGTAGATGAGACACCGGAGCTTATGCCTCTTCCTATTTCACTTTCTCATCGTCTTGCCCGCCGCCTAGCAGAGGTTCGTAAGAACGGTACACTTCCTTATCTTCGCCCGGATGGAAAAACTCAAGTTACCGTGGAGTATGAGAATGGAAAGCCCATTCGCGTAGACACGATCGTTGTATCTACACAGCATGCTGAGGAAGTAACGCTTGAGCAGATTCAACAAGATATTAAAAAACATGTAATCGGACCCGTGGTTCCATCTGAACTGCTCGATGCCAACAGTAAGTATTTTATTAATCCGACAGGCCGCTTCGTTATTGGTGGACCTCAGGGCGATGCTGGATTAACGGGTCGCAAGATTATTGTTGATACGTATGGAGGGTATGCTCGCCATGGTGGCGGTGCGTTCTCTGGTAAAGACCCAACGAAAGTAGACCGCTCTGCTGCGTATGCAGCGCGTTATGTGGCCAAGAATGTAGTGGCTGCTGGATTAGCCAGCAAATGTGAAATTCAGTTGGCCTATGCGATCGGTGTTGCACGTCCCGTATCCATCAGTGTAGATACCTTTGATACGGGTAAGATCAGTGACGATAGAATTGCCGAGTTAATCTCAATGAACTTTGACTTGCGCCCTGCCGGAATCATTAAAGAACTCGGACTCCGAACACCAATGTACCAGCAGGTAGCAGCCTATGGACACTTTGGGCGTACAGATCTCGACCTGCCTTGGGAGCGTACAGATAAAGCTGAAGGATTAAGAGCCCAAGCAGATCTGTAATTAAACTGAGGTTGCTTGGAGGTATTTTACAATTACAAACGAGTTAGCCCTTGATACCTGTGGTGTCGGGGCTCTTGTTATTTACAGCTAAACGATAATAAATGGATAATTATTTTAATAGCTGGGGGTACGGATTGTGCGGATACAAAGGTCTAAATGGATGCCATGGCTGTTGGCTATCCTCATTCTTGGGACAGTTCTTCGTCTCGTTTGGATATACAACGTCAATACTCAGCCTATCTCAGATTTTAAACATTACCATGACTTGGCGTTATCCGTTCTTCAGCGTGGAACCTATGAACTTCCTGAGGGCTTGGACTATATAAAAGCTGACACTCCATATATTAAAACCGGGGAGCACTACCCAACCGCCTTTCGACCACCAGGCTATCCGTTATTTCTTGCTGCTATTTACGCAGTATGGCCTAATATCTTAGCCGCAAAGCTCGCCAATGTTGCTATGAGTATTCTATGGATGCTAGCGATGTTTGCACTCGGTAAAAAGTACGCGAGCGAACGAACGGGACTTTGGGCGGCTTTCCTTACAGCTATTTTTCCTGCCGCAATAAGCTATACCAGTGTACTTAGCGCTGAGATCATCTCCGTATCCCTTGTTATGTCGATTCTTTCGGTCCATGCTTATAAACCAGGGCCGCTATGGCTGAGAAGTATTCTATTAGGTCTTGCTGCTGGCTTTTTAGCGCTTGTGAAGCCCTATTATATTGCCCTGCCTGCACTCTACTTCCTGTTGGTGTGGTGGCAGGCTGGAAACGCTAGATTTGTATATGACTGGAGATTAGGAGTTAAGAAGGGCTTGCTTGGAATGTGCGCTCTTATCCTTGGAATGGTCATTATTATCTCTCCTTGGACGATCCGAAATATCCATGTGCTGCATCGTTTTGTGCCGATCTCAACAAACGGTAGCTTCGTGTTATACATCAACAATAACGACTTAGCTACCGGAAAATATATGGATGCGATGAAGGTGCCGGGGTCTATTTTTAAAACGGATCAGGTTGTGGACGCAAACGGGAATTACAACGAGTCTGATGCTATGAAACTTGCGGGTGTAGAAGCGAAGAAATGGATGATGAGTCACCCTGTAGAGACCGTTATTCTGGGCTTTAAAAGGCTCACGCTCAGTTATACGCAGGTAGGCTCAGAAGTATGGGAGTGGACGATGTCGAAGGCGCATGTGCGAATTGGGGCCAATACGACGGCTTTAGTGGTACAAGCGCACCGCTTGAGCGGACTAGTGGCAGTAGGCGCGGGTCTATTATATGCGTTGCTGATGCTCTGGCGTTTTCTCTGGCGCAAACCTATTCAGGAGCTAGACGGGATTATCCTTCTCTTCACGATGTTCTATACCGCTGTTATTTTTGCATCTGAGGGTCAGCCGAGATATACCTATACTTTGTACCCCTTTCTACTGCTGAGTATCGTCTGTTTGAGCATGAAGCTGAATCAAGCCACGACGCTACCAGATAACCCCCATGATTGATAAATTGAGTTGCATCATATTTCTAATGAAATTGTGTCGGTAAAAAGCTGGCTCACAGCCATGCCTAACGAAAACGGGTATCGGTCATAAGCCTAGCGAAGCTGTCTCGTTTCTCGTTCTAGTCTAGATGCCAAACTATAAAAGCGGATGCCCACGGGCGTCTGCTTTTATAGTTTTATTTCCACAATCTTCTCTTTTTATCTGAAAAACGTAACTTTTTTGAGTTTAAGAGAGTCTAAGTATAGGAGACTCATAAATACAGAGAGTTCGGAGGAGATCGGATAAATGTTTGGGGAAGAAATTAGAGCAACAAAGATGACCCGACGCGTATGCAGCTTCATGGCTGCTGTGCTGTTGGTACCTGCCTTCATGTGGGCACCTGGGAGAGCATCTGCGTCGTCTACAGTGACGGACGTGGTGTTAAAGGGTCAAGAGATGGTTACGTCGGGTGTTATTCTCAAAAACTATGTCAGCGTGATTACGAGAGGGACAACAACTGCCAGAACAACGGTAAGGGTCTTAGATATTAATATGGATTCCCCTTATGCTTTTCTTGACGTGATGTCTGGAGAGGGTGGCACGATCACCACAACGGATAGCGTTCGCGATATGGTTAAGGCAACGGGTGCGGTTGCCGGTATTAATGGAGATGTCTACAGCACAAGCTCCTCAACTGAAAAATCTCCAATTGGCGGTGTCATCTCACAAGGAACGATTCTAACTTCACCGACATTTATTTCAGGAATGTATAGCTTTGCAATTACGAATGATAATAAGCCGATAATCGACTTATTGACCTTTGAAGGCTCGATTACAGCAGCGGATGGAGTGTCGGCTTTCAAGCTTTCAGGGGTCAATACGAATTACTATATAACGGAACCGAATAAAGCGAACAGCATGGTAGACACGATGCAAATGTACACTAGTGCATGGGCAAGCACCAGTCGCGGAGCTGGAAGCAGTACAACAGGTGGAACGATAGAGGTTTTGGTTCGCAATGGAGTTGTTGAGCAAATTTCGCCCTTAGGGCAACCGCTTCTGATGACCCCACCTGTGGATGGGTATATTCTTCGGGCGCATGGAAAAGCCGCTGCTTTTGTTACCAACTATCTCATGGTAGGGGATCCCATCACAGCGGATGCGAGAATTGTTGCAGCAGGGGCAGATCAAACCTATTCCAGTGCGAACATCAAGACGATGATCGGCGGGCACACAATTCTAATAAGTGATGGCAAGGTTTCAGCTTTTTCCAGAGACATAAGTGGAGTCAGTGGGTCTTCCTACCGGGCAAGGACAGCCATTGGTTATTCCAAGGATGAGAAGCATGTTTTCCTGGTAACGGCGGACAAGGCGACAGGCAGTGATGGAATGAGTCTTGCTGAGCTTCAGCAGGTACTAATCAAGCTCGGTGCTTGGAAGGCCATTAATATGGATGGCGGCGGCTCCACACAGTTGGTGTCGAGACCGCTTGGACAGACGAATATACAACTAACGAATGTCACGGAGAATGGCAACGAACGGCAAGTGGTGAACGGAATAGGTGTTTATACCTCTGCACCCAAGGGAGAGCCGCTTGGACTTGCAATCAGTGGTCAGGACACGGTTCTTCTCAATGAGAAGGTTCAATATAAGATTACTGGCTATGATACTTATTATAACCCCTTAATCATTGACCAGAATGAAGTGAACTGGAGTAGTTCAAGCCCGCTCGGAACCTTTCAGGGCGGTGAACTGATGGTTACAGCCAAAGGAACGATGACCCTAGTGGCAACGGTAGGGAATGCGGTTCAAGAGAAGACAATTAAGGTAGCGGGACGGGATGATATCGCCAGCATGACAATCATACCGACGCATACCGTTTTAATGAATGGGACGGAGATTGGACTATCGGTTCGGGTTGTGCTTAAGAATGGCAAGGAGCGAGTTCTTCCAGCCAAATCTTTTGCGTGGAGAACACTAGGCTTTGGCGGTCAAGTAAGTGGAGATGTGCTTAAGGTGACGCAAGCGGGAACGCAAGGGGGCGTGCTTATTGCTGACTATGATGGTTTTCGCACGATTCAAGCATTAAGCAGTGGCGCATCGAAGCTAATCGCTGACTTTAGCACCGTAGATGTTGCCGTATCCTCCGCTGCATACCCAGAGGGTGAATTAACGGCTAATGCAGCGATAATAAATGGGCTTTCGGGTCTTGCGGCGGATAATCAAGCCACACTACTTCAATATGACATGACACTTGGCACATTGGGCATGGTAACGAAAGCGGCTTATCTAAAGTTTGGCTTAGATCCGAACGGAATTGCCATCGAAGGTCAACCACAAGCCTTGTCTCTAAATATAATGGGGGATAACAGCTTGAACATGCTTCGTGCAGAAATTGTCGACGCTGCGGGGACAGTGAAGCGGATCGCTTTGGCTGAGCGCATCGATTGGACAGGCTGGAAGACAATAAAAGCTGACTTGACAGCCCAGGGGCTGGTTTATCCGATTAGTCTGAACCGAATTTATGTAGCTAATCCTGCTGAAGGTCAAGATGAACGATTAGCAATGGGGGCCATTGGCATCGACGATATTTCGTTTCAGTACAAGATAGCGGCCCCTGCTGCTCCTAGGAATAAAGTCGTCCTGACATTGGGTAAAAAAGAGGTATTAATCAATGGGGTTAAAGCTTCGCTTGGCACAGCACCAGCGCCTTTTACAAATAAAGAGGGCAGAACCATGGTACCTGTACGGTTTGTCACGCAGGCCTTAGGTGGAACCATTGAATGGAATCAAGCGTCGCAAAAAGTAGGTGTCTTGCGCGGTACGCAGCTTGCAGATATGTGGGTCAACCAGAAAACAATGATCGTTGACGGGAAAGCCGTTGTTTCCGATGCAGCGCCTGTTTTAATGGGAGGGACAACGATGATACCCTTGCGTATCCTTTCAGAATATTTTCAGTGGAAAATCTCCTATAATCCAATTACAAAAACCGTAACTCTTGAGTAAAATAGTACTATTCTATCACATATAATTTGACGAAATATGTTACTATAAAAGGAAAGTTTAACCGGGAGGTCAGAGTGCCTTGCAAGTTGATGCAATCGACCGCGTGATAAAAAACGCCATAGAAGTAATGGAGAACAGCAAGTACCAGATTTATGAGATTTCTGAGAGTGTCCGAGCCGAACGCGAATCTTTAAATAAAGAGCTCCAGCAGGTTATCGAGGAAGCGAGCGAGACGATTCTTCAGGTTGACAAGTTAGAATTAGATTATCGTCGTGCAAGAATCCGGCTTGCTGAGGTAAGCCGGGACTTTCACAAGTTCAGTGAGGAAGATATTCGTTCCGCTTATGAGGTTGCTACACAGCTTCAGCTTCAGCTCACCATTTTTCGCGAGAAAGAGAATCATCTTAAGCTTCGTCGCAATGATCTGCAGAAGCGAATTAAGAATGTGGATAAGCAGGTAGAGCGGGCAGAATCCCTCGTCTTACAGATGAATGTCGTTCTTGAGTATTTGTCAGGCGATCTTAATCAGGTGACTCGAATTCTTGAGTCAGCCAAGAATCGCCAGCTTCTGGGCCTGAAGATTATCCTTGCCCAAGAGGAAGAACGCAAGCGTATTGCCCGGGAAATCCACGATGGCTTAGCACAGACGATGGCCAATGTTGTTCTGCGTTCGGAAATCACCGAACGGATGCTTGCCAAAGAGGAATATGGTATGGTGAAGGAAGAACTCGTGGTGCTTAAGGGTCAAGTCAGGACGGGCTTGGAGGAAGTGCGTCAAATCATTTTCAACCTTCGTCCGATGGCTCTTGACGACCTGGGGCTTGTTCCGACATTGCGCAAGTTTATCCAGGATTTTGAAGAGAAAACACAAATTCGTACCCGTTTTGACGTTGTTGGCAGGGAAGCCCGTCTGCCCTCAGGAATGGAAGTGGCGATCTACCGTCTGGTCCAGGAGGCTTTTTCCAATTGTTTCAAGCATGCGGAGGCCTCTTATATTCGTTTGGAAGTCGTCTTTTTGAAACAGGACATGCGAGTTACAATAAGTGATAATGGGCAAGGCTTCAATGTTGAACGGATGGAGACGGTCATCACGAAAGGTACAAATTACGGGATCATGGGTATGAGAGAACGTTTGGAATTATTAGAAGGCAAGATGGACATTGAGTCTCATAAGGAGGTGGGAACCAAGATAACAATGGATATTCCTTTAAGCACGAAGAACAGAGAGGAGTAAGAGGATGCCTATAACATCGGGCGGAGTCAAAACCGTCAAATTGGTACTAGCAGATGATCACCAACTTTTTCGGGAGGGGATCAAACGGATCATCAACATGGAGAATGATCTGGAAGTTGTAGGCGAATGTGGGGATGGAATTACGGTAATTGAGCTCTGCAATACCCTTCGACCGGATATCGTGCTTATGGATATCAACATGCCTATAGAAAACGGTGTTGTTGCTACTCAGAAGCTTAGAGATATTTTTCCGTCTATTAAAGTTATTATTTTGTCTATTCATGATGATGAGAGCTATGTCTTTGAAACACTGCGCAAAGGGGCATCAGGCTACCTTCTTAAGGATATGGAAGCAGAGGCGTTGATCAATGCTATACGATCCGTTGTCAGTGGACACGCTTATATCCATCCGAAAGTAACGGGCAAGCTGATCAATCAATTACGACGCATGACTTACCTTGATGAACAGCATGCAAATTCAAGTAGCGACGAACTACTGAAGGATGCCGAAGTAAAGTACATACATACCCCTGAGAGTCCGCTCACCAAGCGGGAGGCGGAAGTGCTGCGACTTATGGCCGAAGGCAAGAGCAATAAGCTGATCGGCGAGAGCCTGTTCATCAGTGAGAAGACCGTAAAGAACCATGTCAGCAGTATTCTCCAAAAGCTTGAGGTGGAAGACCGTACGCAAGCGGTAATATCCGCAATTAAGAATGGATGGGTTACACTTTAAGGATTACAGAATATGCGTGTCTAAATAATAAGGGGTTAAACCATCTGGACAATCGTGTGGCACTCTGGGCGGCTTCGCGGCATATACTATCCCAAAAGGAGGGAGCCGCGATGGTAGCTGGGTTGTTGTTAATCGTCGGGGTATATGGGTTATGCGCTGCTTTGATCCATGCTTTCTATGCATACTCCGGCAAAACACGAGCAAGAAACGCCCCTATTTTTCATTTGGTAGTTGTAACCCAGAACAGTCAGACACGAATTGAATGGTATCTATATGCTTATCTGTTTGTATCCTGGCTTAGGGGACGACAAACGGTAATTACGGTTTTTGATGAGGGATCGACGGATGAGACTTGCACGATTGTCAGTCAAGTTGCGCGAGAATGGCCGAACGTTAAGCTATATCCGTCGACGGAAGAAATGCCCCGCTTTCTTGAGGAACATGAATCGCAGCCGCTGCTCATCCTCCATCTATACCTGATGGACCTCAATCCTAAGCGACCGCTACATGAGTGGTAATGCGCTTACAAATTGACGAGTGAAAAGGAGAGGCTATGCGGGCAACGTTATATGCAATACGGATTGAAGGGGTCTGGCACTGGCGAGCGACACTCGCATTTGAGATCGATCAAGCATACTGGTATGAAAGCGGAATTAGTGATATACAGATCGTTCGGTTCGTTCGCGAACTGTCTTGGGGGCAGGCTATGAACCTTAAGGAGCTTTTTATCCATCAGGGTGTGGAGGCTCCGGAGATTGGATTAAATGGTCAATTAGAGAAGTCTAGTTTCGAGTGGAGGGAAATAATAAACGCTATCTGCACAGTTAGCCTAGAGCAAGATACAGACATCTTATGGGTGCAAGAAACAATTGAAGGAAATGGCAAGCAGCTATTCCTAGAAGCAAGAACCGTTCTTAATGATCCGGAGGTTGGGCATATCGCCGAACTCATCCGGGGGCGGTCTTTGTTCAGGGATGAGCTGCTTTCTTTATTTGCTGCTTATGATATAAAAGGGGCAGTTCACTGGACCACATGGATACAAGCTGGTGCTATGCAAGGTTTGCTGCGAATCGGTTGTGGAGTCGAGGTGGTGGAGCGAAACAAGAGGGGTAGTGCTAAACGTGCGACCACTTGGCGATGCAACCGTTGCGGGAGCGGGAATGAAGCCATGCGCTTCCTAAATTGCCCTTATTGCAATGGACCGTGTCCGTATTGTGAGTGCTGCCTCGGAATGGGACGCTCGCGGTCATGTTCACCTTTAATTGAGGGATGCACTGAACTCCAGCAGATCAGTGGCGCAGGCCAAAACGCGCCAAAAACAGCTAAGCGGTCGCTTTTACAGTCCCTTTTTCGAGTGAATACTTCTCAGAAACCAATAGCAACAACCGTAAAGTCACTTCTTGATGTTCAACTTACCGAACGCTTTGGACTAAATCAAGCACAATCCGATGCATCTCATGCTGCTCTTGCTTTTTTGCGTGGAGAGGGTAGGGAAGAGGCATCTGTAAGGAGATTTCAAAGCTTTCTTATTTGGGCGGTTACGGGCGCGGGTAAAACGGAGATGATCTTTCCATTGATAGAGCATGAGGTTCGGTTAGGGCGAAACGTTCTGATTGCGACGCCGCGGCGGGATGTGGTGCTGGAACTGCTGCCCCGAATGAGCAAAGCTTTTCCAAACTCCATGATTATTGCTCTATATGGGGGGAGTGAACAGCGCTGGGAACAGGGAGAGATCACGCTTGCCACAACGCACCAATTAATTCGTTTTCGAAGTAGGTTTGATATGGTAGTTATTGATGAGCTTGATGCCTTCCCCTATCACAATAACCCTATGCTGAAATATGCCGCAGAAAAGTCGGTCAAGCCGGGAGGACGATGTATCTATCTGAGTGCTACACCACCCCTTGCTATGCAGCAACAAGTGAAAAAAGGCCGCTTACCGTGTGCCAAGGTTCCTGTTCGCTTTCATCAGCAGCCGCTGCCTATACCCTGGCTTCTCCGTACTCAGCCGCTTGCCAAATGGCTCCATGCAGGACGGCTGCCACGCAAGCTAAAGCAGCTGATGGACCGTTCGCTCTCACGGGGAGCCCAACTGTTTCTTTTTGTGCCGCAGATTAAATGGGTGCCCCTTCTTGTCGCTTTACTAGAGGAGAGTTACCCAGGCATAGGGGTGGGAGGCACCTCATCTCAAGACGAGGAGCGTATAGACAAGGTCAGCAGCTTTCGGCAAAAAGCAATCCGTATCCTGGTTACGACTACCATTCTCGAGCGTGGAGTTACCATAGCCAAAGCCGATGTTTTCGTACTCGATGCCAGTGCTGAGCTGTTTGATGAAGCTGCACTTGTGCAGATGGCGGGGCGAGCCGGTCGTTCAAAGGATGACCCGGCAGGTTTCGTGGTTTTTGCAGCAGCAGAGCTTACTCGGGCTCAGACGGGTGCGGTCAGTCAAATTCGCCGCATGAATCGACTAGCTAAGCGGAAAGGTTATTTTACTGCATCAGAATGAATAACGATTAAATGAAGCTCGGGAACTAAAGGAAAGGGATGAGACAGGTGTGTCAAAACATTTGAATATTCAGTTTAGCATGGGTTCTTTGCTTTCTGGCTTCTGGGCTCCCTCTGTTTCGATATGCATCACTTGTGGACAGGCACGCAAGGGAGAGTCAAATCCCTTGGAAATTTGTCAGAGCTGCTTTGAACGGATCCCTTGGATTATAAACATTCAGTGTCCGATCTGTGGTCGGCCGGAGATTTGTCCGGACTGTCAACGTGGATATCAACGTTATTTTCAAATGAATCGTAGTGCAGTCGGGTATAATCAAGCCATGAGGGATCTGCTGGCCCGGTACAAATACAGAGGGGACGAAAAACTGGCAAGGCTACTCGGAATGATGCTGTATCACGGCTATATCCATCTGCAAAATGAAATTGGGAAAGGCAATAAAACGCCATTTGACTGCATTACCTATGTCCCAGTAAGTGCGGAGAGGTTTGCAGAACGTGGCTTCAATCAAGCGGAAGCAATGGCCTTAGAGCTAGCAAAGCATGTTCATCTACCTGTTATCCCTCTATTAACTAGAGTAAAGACAACAGTTAAGCAAAGCCAGAAGTCACGCTCAGCACGCTTTCATGATATGCGTGGAGCCTTCTCAGTCGATCAGAATGGGGTAAGGGTACTCGAACAAGCCGTGCTTGCTAAATGGTCTAAAGAACCGTCACCGGATTATTCTCGTAAGTTAACAATATTACTAGTGGATGATGT